>JAGLOS010000032.1 GCA_023137615.1 Minisyncoccota bacterium
TATTCTGTGGATGGTTTTGGTAATCTGACACATATTGATTCGCAAATTACAGGTGATTCAGCTCAAAAAGTAACTGGGGATGGTACCTATGTCTATGTTGCTGATAATTATGGAGGTGCCCGTACGTACTCAGTTGACGGTTCAGGATTTTTAACTGAAGTTGATGTTGATGATAATACAGGAAGGGCTTTGGAGGTATGGAGCGATGGGCAATTTTTATACGTTGCTAATGGGTCAGGTATACATTCTTTCTATACAGATAATGTTGGCAGCACGATTTTTATTGATAAACTCACAACAGGAGGTCGTGCGAGTGATGTTTGGGGAGATGGAAATTTTGTATATGTTGCAACTTATGATGAGGGAATACAATCATATTCTGTGAATGGTGCAGGTGAGTTTACGTATATTGATTCAGAAACTCTTGGACAGGATATAAGGAATGTGAGCGGAGATGAAAATTATGTATATACGGCAGATTATGCTGATGGGGTTAGATCATATTCGGTAGATGGATCTGGAAACTTAACATATATTGATTCACATGATCCCGGAGGAGTTTTTAGGGATGTGTGGGCAGATGATGGGTATGTATATTTAGTAGGATATGACCTTGATGTATATTCTGTGAATGGTTCTGGTCACTTAACTCATCTTGCTGAATATGATAGTTTGACAGGAGGACAAAGTGTATATGGGGACGATCGTTTTGTATATATGGGAACTGACCTCAGTGGTATTCGAGTATATGAAAAAGGGGATTCCGGAAGTTTAACCTATAAGAGTACTTATTCTGGTTGGTATAATGATACGTTGTGGAGTGATGGTAAATTACTATATATGTGTGGTCGTGACGATGATTTACAGACTTTTACCGTTAGTGATTCGGGTGTATTAAGCCGAGTTGATTGGGAAGGGTATGGTACCTGTTATGGCGTGGGAGGTAATGGAACATACGTGTATGGTGCAAATAGTTTAGAAGGCATTATTACATATTCAATTTCTTCTCAGGTAGACGAATGGGTTCCATCCGATATTCCTGTTGACCAGTATGTTGCGTCTGGTGTACAGCAATCGACAACCACTTCATGGAATACTGTGGGAGAAAAAAGATTTCTGGTTCTTACACAAGATAATATTGGTTGGAGGTCGGTCTGGATACCACATACCATAACAATTTCTGAATCAGACACATTGCCTGTTGCGGGTATATCTTTGCCTAATGTGGGGTCGTTCTCTTCGCCGATAAATTTAGTAGGAACATTCTCTGACGTTGACGGGGATCTGTTCGCTAAGTATGAGTGGGACGTAGACACGGGTGATTGCGCTGGTGGTCTTTTATATAAGGACCACACTGGTCCTACTCTAAATACCCCGACGTTGGCGTATCCATTGAGTCTTGTAAACGGTCCTCATTCTATCTTCTTTAAAGTGTTTGCGGATAATGCTACAGAATCAGCATGTGTACAGCGAGACATTACCATCGTGTCGCAATGTTCTGATGGTATTGACAATGATGACGGTGTGAACGAAGAACCGGAGAGCTGGTTTGATGACGGAATAGACGGTCTCGGAGAAGATCTTGATCTTGCTGATCCTGCGTGTTATGAGCCACTTGTAGATATTACCGATGCTCCGGTGTACAATAGCTCAAATCCGCTAGAGAGTGCTAACCCACAATGTTCTGACGGTATTGATAATGACGGTGATGGGCTTGTTGATAGCAACGATGGCGGTTGTCACAGTGATTGGGATTCGGACGATGGTGATAGTACTTATGTGAAATTCTGGAACAGAGAAAATACCTGTAATGTCACTACAACTGAACCTCGTTTCTGTGATCCGGGTGAGTCGTTCGGTAGTTGTCCGGTTGATTGTTCTGATCAGTATAAATATTTCGAATTTTAAATTTTAAATTTTAAATTTGCAAGTATTAATTTACAATGAATTTTTATCACTTCACGTTAATTTTGTCATCCCGACGCATGCTCCCGATTTGTTCAAGAGTACAGCGATTGAATACAAATCGCAGTGCAGGGAGGGCACCAGCCCGAGTCGTAAGGGATCCCTTAAACTTTTGAATTGCAAAGCTAAGTATAAGAGATTCCTCACTCCGCTAGACGCTGCGTTTCGGAATGACAAAGTAGTTAATTTTCAAGCGTCATTGCGAACGAAGTGAAGCAATCCAGGGTATGTTGGTATAAACTCTGGATTACTTCGCCTATGGCTCGCAATGACGATGGTAACTAATCACTGTTTCCCTAAAACTTACAAGCTGTAAGCTACAAGCTAAAACTTAATATCAAAGCATCTTTTTGTTGGTGATATGATAGAATGAAAGAATTATTCCTATACCCACAAGGATAACGTCTTTTGTAGGTTAATGAAAAAAATATGAATGAAGAAAATACATCCCTAAGTATAGATATTGTAAAAGAAGGAGAAGGACCATCTGCCCAAAATGGTGATACTGTAGTGGTGCATTACACGGGCACTCTTGTTGATGGAACGAAGTTTGACTCCAGTGTTGATCGTGGGGCGCCGTTTAGCTTTTCTCTTGGCGCCAGTGAGGTGATCGCGGGGTGGGATCAGGGGGTTTTAGGTATGAAGATCGGCGAGAAACGCAGTCTGCGTATTCCTTCGGAGCTTGGATATGGTGCGGCGGGTGTGGGCGGTGTTATTCCACCAAACGCAGCGCTTGTTTTTGAGATAGAACTTCTTGACATAAAATAACATTTTGGATGACAAAATGAATAAAACATCGTTTTTTCTGAAAACCGGCAGGTCATAAACTATAACTTGCCAAGTGGCGATTGACATTTTTTACCAATTTGCTAGTATATGAGTCACATTCGGTGTGAGTGTATTTTCTTTTATGCTCCCACTGTATTTTTTTGAATAAATTGTTTATTTAAACGAACAATTTTATACATAACAATATGACACGATCAATTAAAAAAGGTCCATACGTAAACGAAAAAATATTAAAGAAAGTTACCGGAAAAAAACCCGAAGAAGCGGGGGTTATTAAGGTGTGGGACCGTGCGTGTCAGATCTCGCCCGAAATGGTCGGTTTTACCTTTGGTATTCACAACGGAAGAAAACATATCGAGATAAAGATCGTTGAGGATATGGTCGGGCATCGTCTGGGAGAATTTTCTCCGACAAAAACTTTCCATAGACATGGTGGTAAGATGCAAAAAGAGCTTGAACAGCGAAAGAAAGAAGCTGAAATTGTAGCGGCAAAAGCGGCAAAAGCGGTAGCATAATAAATTTATAGAAATAATTACCTTATGAGCACAGCATTATTAAGCAGTTACCGGCAATCACCACGAAAAGTTCGTCTCGTGGCTACTTTGGTGCGAGGCAAAAAAGTTAAAAAAGCGTTGCCTGTCCTCAATCTCTTAGGTAAGCGAGCGGCGGAACCCGTTAAAAAACTCATTGATTCTGCTGTTGCCAATGCTGTACACAATCATCAGGCAAACAAAGACGATCTGTATATTGCAGAAATTCGAGTTGATGAATCGGCAACCCTGAAAAGATGGCGTCCTCGTGCTCGCGGACGGGCATTTCCTATCAGAAAGAGAACAAGCCGTATTTTTGTGCGATTGGAAGAATTGAAGCGGGAAGATGTCGTTGAGGAGGCGAAAGAAGAAACAAAGGAAGTTAAAGAAGTTAAAAAAGAAACTAAAAAAGCATAATTAATTTTAAGTAAGTATTTATGACACACGTTGTTCACCCATATGTACATAGAATAGGAATTATTCGGGACTGGAAGTCTCATTGGTTTGCAGATAAAGGTCAGTATCAGGATTTTTTGCGTGGCGATGTATTGCTTGTTGATTTCTTGACAAAACGTTTGCGGGGTATGTATGTTGCAGATATTCATATTGAACGAAACGAAAAAACAATGCGTGTCATTATTAAAACATCTCGTCCGGGGGTTGTTATCGGTCGTAGCGGAGAAGGTGCGGCAAAACTTAAGGCGGATCTTTTCAAAGAAGCAAAGAGCAAAAAGATCGAACTACCAAAAGAGGTTCGGATAGATGTTGAAGAGATCCGACTTCCAGAGAGCAATGCTTCTTTGGTTGGTCAGATGGTGGCGGAAGGTCTGGAAAGACGTATGCCGTTTCGACGTGTTATGAAACAGATGATCGAGAAGGTTATGGCCAATCGTGACGTTAAAGGGGCGCGTATAGTTGTGTCCGGGCGTCTCGGTGGTGCGGAAATGAGTCGAAAGGAGCAGGTCAAAAAAGGTTCTATCCCATTGCAGACATTTCGGGCAGATATTGACTACGCGCGAGAAAAGGCGTATCTTCCATACGGTGTTATCGGTATCAAGGTGTGGATCAACAAAGGGGAGGTTTTTGATAAAGAAAAAACAAAGAATTAGTGTATAGAATAGTAACACCATGTTATTTCCAAAGAAAGTAAAACATAGAAAATGGCAGACCGGGCGCAAGCATGTGTCTAAAAGAACAGCAGATACGCGAGGTATTACGCTTGCGTTTGGTTCGTACGGGCTCAAAGCGATAACACAGGCACGGGTCACTTCAAACCAAATAGAGGCATCACGGCGTGTTATCTCACGCCAGATGGGCAAAATTGGAAAAATGTGGATACGTGTCTTTCCGGACAGACCATTTACTCGGAAAGCGGCAGAGGTTGGAATGGGTAAAGGAAAAGGTGATCCCCAAGGTTTTGTGTTCGAGGTATTGCCGGGACGTATTTTGTTTGAGGTTGATGGGGTTGAAGAAAGTATCGCTCGCGCAGCATTGCGCAAAGCAAGCGCAAAACTTCCGGTTAAAACACGAGTTGTGAGCCGTGAGGTGGAATAAAATTATAATTATGACTGATCTAAAAAAGAAAACAGAAAAAGAATTGATTAAAACTCTTGTGGAAAAAAGAGAGAGTTTGCGAAGTTTTCGATTTGATACTACAGGGACAAAGATCAAAAACGTGAAAGAGGGTGTAAATACAAGAAAAGATATCGCCCGCATTTTAACAGAATTACGCGCACGCGAAATTAACGAATAATAATTTTAAGTATGGAAAAAGAAGTAACACATAAAAAGACATTGCGTGGCGTTATTGTTTCAGACAAGATGGACAAGACCGTTGTAGTGCTTGTAGACCGGTATGAGAAGCATCCAAAATACGGCAAGTATCGACGGATAAGTAAACGATTCAAGGCGCACGATGAGAACAATGAATACAAAGAGGGAGATGAAGTGATCATCGAAGAGACTGTGCCGGTTTCGAAAGGCAAAACATTTATAGTAAAAGAAACAATCAAGAAGACAAAAGAGTAAAGAGAGTAAAGGAAATAATATTATATTTTGTCCGCGTAAGCGGATAATCTATAATTCTAAATTCTATCAACTATATTCTAATATTATGATTCAGCCAGAAACAGTAGTAAAAATAGCCGACAATACCGGAGCAAAGATCGGGAAGGTCTTTAAGGTGTTGGGTGGTTCAAAGCGACGATACGCACGGATCGGTGATCTGGTAGTGCTTTCGGTCAGGATTGCTGAACCGCGGAAACAGGTTAAGAAAAAAGATGTTGTTGTGGGGGTTGTTGTTCGGCAGAGAGCTCCATATCGCAGAGTTGACGGATCATATATCCGATTTGATGAAAACGCCGTTGTTATTGTCGATAAGGTAAAGAAAGAGCCCAAGGGAGCGCGTGTTTTTGGTCCTATCCCAAGAGAATTGTCAGAGTTGGGATATCAGAAGATCATCTCACTTGCACCTGAGGTCGTATAGTAAATGAGAAATATTTTATGAAAATAAAAGCAAAAGACAACGTAATAGTTATATCCGGAAAGGATAAAGGCAAAAAAGGTAAAGTTTTGCGTGCTATTCCGGCTGAAGACAAGATTGTTATTGAGGGTGTGAATGTGCGAAAAAAGCATAAGAAGGCAAATCGAAAAGGTCTTAGGGGTGAAATAATTGAATTTGCAACGCCGATCCATGTTTCAAATGTGATGATCGAGGATCCAAAAACGAAAAAACCTTCACGTGTCGGCTATAAAACAGTTAATGATAAAAAGATTCGTATCGCAAAGAAAAGTGATAGCGAGATCTAATATATAGATATATGGAAACAGTAAAAGAAAAACAAAAAAAAGTATTTGAAGC
>JAGLOS010000033.1 GCA_023137615.1 Minisyncoccota bacterium
ATATATGAAATACAATACATTTATCATGTTGGGAAAGCCGGGAAGCGGCAAAGGAGAACAGAGCAAGCTGTTGTCTAAAGTAACCGGCTTAGATGTTGCCTCACTCGGAGGGCGTTTTCGTGAGATTGCTGCTCATAACACAACAATTGGACACAAGGTGAAAGAGGTTATTGATAACGGTCTTCTTATGCCGTATTGGTTTGCGTCATATCTTTTTCTCGATACTGTAATAAATCTTGAGAACAAAGAAGGCGTGATCTTTGACGGTACAGCACGCAAAAAACCCGAAGCGGAATTGTTTCATGATGCTATGACATGGTTTGAACGACCATATATGGCAATCTATATCAACGTGAGTGATGAAGTGGTCATTGAACGTATTATGAAACGAAAAGAGACCGAGGGGCGGTGTGATGATGACACCGAAGCGGTAAGAGTGCGATTAAAAGAATATTACGATGAGGCGGAGCCGGCTATTGAGTATTTTCGATCGACAGAAAATTTTATGGAGGTGCAAGGGGATCGTACTATTGAGGAAATAGCTAAAGATATCCAACATAGACTTGGATTGCAATAATGATATGGCATGGACAAAAAGCAAAGAAGAAATTGAGATATTAAGAGAGACGGGTAAATTGCATGCGCGTATATTATCTGATCTTGCACAGATGGTGAAACCTGGAGTTACCACAAAACAGCTTGATGAGTATGCTGAAAAGGAGGTACGCGACGCGGGGGATGAACCGGCGTTTTTGCATTATCGACCGGAAGGAATGAGTATTCCGTATCCGGCATCGCTTTGTGTGTCGGTGAACGATGAAATTGTGCACGGTATTCCTACGAAAGACAACGTTTTAAAAGACGGTGATCTTGTTTCTTTGGACCTTGGAATAAAACACCAGGGGCTTATCACTGATGCGGCGATCACTGTGCCGGTTGGAAAGGTTTCAAAAGAATTACGGACGCTTATAGACGTGACACAAGGGGCTCTTATGGCGGGAATTGATGTTGCACAGGTAGGTAATACGATTGGTGATATTGGTTTTGCTATTTCCGACTATGTGCGTCCGCACAAATACGGGGTCATCCGTGAGTTAGGCGGACATGGTGTTGGGCATGAGGTTCACGAAGAACCATTTATTGCCAATTTTGGTAAAAAAGGAACAGGTTATGATCTTGAAGTGGGCATGGTTTTTGCATTAGAGCCAATGTTTACACTTGGAAAACCCCATATCTCGCTCCTTGGTGATGGATATACGATCGTGTCTCAGGATCATTCATGGAGCGCACATTTTGAACATACTATTGCCATTACCGAAGATGGCCCAGTAATTTTAACAGAAAAGTAGTATTATTATATTATGGAACAGGACATCAGTGCACGTTTGGAAGTATTGGAAAAAAAGATCGACCACATGTACCAGAGTATCGAAAAAATACGGAAGTATTTTTTAGTATCGACAATAATAACAGTGGTTATGTTCATTCTTCCTCTCATTGTTTTGATCTTTGCTATTCCATACATCATACATACCTTCTCAGGTTTGTATGAAGGACTTCTTTAAACACACTAATTTTATGAAACAACGAGAAAAACTTTCCAAGGAAAGCTATAAAGGAACACGGGATTTTTATCCCGAGGATATGGCTGTGCGAAAATATATATTTAGCACGATGAGAAAAGCTGTGGAGAAATTCGGATATGTCGAATATGATGCTTCAATGATCGAAGAAACCGGTCTTTACCGTGCAAAAAGCGGTGAAGAGATCGTGAATGAACAGACATATTCATTCAAGGATCGTGGTGGTAGAGATGTTACGATCCGTCCTGAGATGACACCAACAGTGGCACGTATGATCGCCAAAAAGAGAAAAGAACTCAGTTTTCCGCTTCGTTGGTATTCAATACCGAATCTTTTCAGGTATGAGAGACCTCAGAAAGGACGTCTGCGAGAACATTGGCAGCTTAATGTCGATATGTTCGGTGTCGATTCAATTTCGGCGGATGTTGAGATGATAGCGGTACCTTATGCAATTATGAATGAGTTTGGTGCACAAAATGATCAATTTGTTATCAAGGTTAATGATCGTCGTATCACGAATTTCTTTTTGTCTGAGTATCTTGGTATGAACGAGACAGAGGCACACGATCTTTCAAAACTGATAGATAAAAAAGAAAAAATGCCAGAAGGGGAATTCTTTTTGAGTGCGCAGGAGATTTTGGGAGAGCAAACGGAAAAGTTTGTTGCCTTTTTGAACATAAAAGACATCACTGCGTTGCCGGAAGAATTTTCAGGATATGAGACAGTAAAAAGTCTTGCAGAAATAATTGATTCTTTGGCTGACCGAGGCATTACTAATGTTGTCTATGACCCAAGTATTATGCGGGGATTTGATTATTACACAGGTGTAGTCTTTGAGGTCTTTGATACCAGTTCGGAAAACAACAGGTCTATGTTTGGGGGAGGCAGATATGATGATCTTGTTGGCATTTTTGATGTGGAAAAAGTTTCCGCCATCGGCTTTGGGGCAGGTGATGTGATCATTCTGGATTTTCTAAAGACACATAATTTAATTCCGGGAAAAATATTGTCAGTTGTTGATCTGTGCCTGTGTGTATTTGAAAAGAAGTACGAGCGAGTTGCACAAGAGCTAGCTGATCACTTGCGAAAAGAAGGACTGAATGTGTCAGTTGATATTTCCGAGCGTAAGATCGCATCTCAGATAAAAACAGCAGACAAACAAGATGTTAAATATATTATCTGTATCGGAGAAGATGAAGTACAGACAGGTAAGTACAAACTAAAGGATATGGATTCACGAGAAGAAAAAGAGGTTGCAAAAGAAGAAATAGTAAGGAATATGGAAGTGAATAATGAACAAACACGCAAGCTGTAAGTTACAAGCTGATCCGTTAATACTTTCGATGTTTTAAATGATCAAGGTTCAATTTACAATTTACAAGAAATTTTCAATGGTATAATTTCCAAACAGGATGTCGTGTTTGGAAATTAGGTTTTGAAAATTGAAAATTGACGTAACGTGTGCCAAGAAAAAGTCTTGTAATATTACAAAACAGTATTTTTGCTGTCTCGACAACAAGCGCCACCGACGCTCTTTTTTTGTGATACAATATATATATATGTTTGAACAACCAAAAAAACAAGAAAATACAAATGAAATTAATAGGAACCCTGCTGAGACTTATGCCGAAGGAAAGTACGTAGAAGATTATGGGCGATTGATGGATGCGCCTCGAACATTGGAATTTTTTAAAAGTTCGCGTGTGTAGAAAGCATGAAACATTCTATTCAAAATGAAATTGAGTATCTTGTTGCGGAAGCGCAAGCAGAGACGGATATTGCGCAACATCTTCTTGCAGAGGCGCGCAAAGAAGAAAATTACTGGGAGGAGAAAGCTGCGGCAAAAATGGTCGCTTTTCATGAACACGAAGAAAAAATGTTAACGCTTTATGCGGAAATGAAGTCGTATCAGCCCGAACTTGCCGGTGCCCTTGAGGATCGTAAGCCGTATCTTCTTAATTTGCTTGAAAATGCACGATCAAGCTATGAAGAGCAGCAATTGC
Organism: Minisyncoccota bacterium; assembly: GCA_023137615.1. Classification (GTDB taxonomy): domain Bacteria; phylum Patescibacteriota; class Minisyncoccia; order Phycocordibacterales; family JAGLOS01; genus JAGLOS01. The sequence continues at coordinate 3,587 of JAGLOS010000033.1, forward strand.
TTCAGAGAATATGATCGTATCACCAAAAAAAGAAGAAACAATTAACACGCATATTAACAATATACGTGCATTACAGACCTCAAAAGGTTTGTTCTTGGCATCAATACGGGATTCAGAGACAGGATATGATAAAGCGTGGCTTCGTGATAATTTTTATACCGCGCTTGCGTTCGAATATATCGGTGACATGGAGACTGTGCGTGCTGTGTGGAAGTCAATCATTGATATTTTTCTCAAACACGAGGAAAAGATAAGTTGGGCAACAGGTAGTCGACCTCTTGAGAGTTGGCAGTATATTCATGCACGATATGATCCGGAAACATTTGATGAATACTGGGAGGAGTGGGGGAATAAACAAAATGACGCGGTTGGTTCTATTTTATTCAAGCTTGGAGACCTGGAGGAAAAGGGACAAAATATTATTGAGACCGAAGATGAAAAAAGAATAGTTCAGAAATTAGTAAACTATCTTGCGGCAATAGAATATTGGCATGATCCGGATAATGGCATGTGGGAAGAATACGAAGAACTGCATGCTTCTTCTCTCGGGGCATGTGTTGCCGGACTTAAAAAAGTAGCACAACTTCCATACATTGTTGTCCAAGACGAGATCATCAAAAAGGGAGAAGAGGCGTTGGTGAAGTTGCTTCCAAGAGAATCAGAGACAAAATTTGTTGACCTTGCTCTCTTGAGTTTGGTATATCCGTATCGAATTGTTTCAGATGAAATGGCAAGCGAGATACTCACGAATGTTGAGTATCATTTGGAGCGTCGTCGTGGGGTAATTCGGTATAAGAACGATCATTATTATAACAAAAATTCCGATGGACACAGTGAAGAAGCTGAGTGGACGATGGGATTTCCGTGGCTTGCGATCATCTACGCGAGAATGGGAGATATAACGCGGGCTGAAAATTATCTTAACAAGTCTGGTCTGATACTTACGCCGGAGGAAAAAATTCCCGAACTGTACTATTCAAATACAGCAACGGCAAACGAAAATATTCCTCTTGGTTGGGCTGAGAGTCTGTATGTTGCAGCGCTTGTTGAGATAGAGAATGCGCGGACGACACAACATTAATAACTAATGGAAAACATATGGAATTTCAAGAATATTTTGTAATACTTATTGTTGCTTTGGTAAATATGGCGGTTGGTGCTTTGTGGTATTCTACGTATCTTTTTGGAGATGTGTGGATGCGCTTGTCGGGAATCAATGCAGCTGATGTATCGCAGATAAAAGAAATAAAAAAGAGTGCAAAGATATCGTACCTTACTTCTTTTGTGAATGCGTATGCGATGGGTGCGGTGCTCCTTTTTCTTCTCACTCGTATGGGAGTTACGACAGTGGTTGACGCGGTGTCGTGGACGATTGTCATTTGGATCGGTTTTGTTGCGACGACAAGTCTGACAAACACAATGTTTACCAAAAGATCAAAAGCAGTTTGGCTTATTGACGCTGGGTACCATGGAGTGGCGCTTCTTATCATGGGTGTATTGTTGACATTGTTTTTGTAATTGCAATAAGACTTGCAGAAAAAGATTTCATCCTTGCGTGGAACATATATCGGAAAAACCACAAGAGAAAAAATAGACTGATGGTGATAAAGACGCTACAATAATAGTTATGGAAAATGAAGGAACAAAGATCCTTATTATCGAGGACAATGATATTTTTCGAGATATGATCTCGCTAAAGATCAAAGATGCCGGATACACGACGGCATTTTTAAGGAGCAACGCTACTGTTGAGGAAATTAAAAAAGAGCAGGCGTGGCTTTTACTGATCAATATTGTTTCGCCAAAAGAAAAAGGGTTACAATTGATAAAAGAGATACGTGAAGATTCCGGTATAGCCGAGATACCGATCATTGCAATTGCCAAAACGGAAGGGTCTGTTTTGGCTAGGCACGCGCAAAAACATGGTGTAAAATATTTTGTTGATAGAGTTATTTTTGACGCTGATGAATTATTGGAAAAAGTTGCGTTATTGACCAACGGAGAGGAAGATAAAAATAAAAAAAATGGGGAAGAGGAGGTACCACAGAAAGTAGAAAATTTTACAGAAGGTGATGTTGGGGAATTTGGGCATGTGTTGCTTATTGAGGATGACTCATTTATGAGAAATATGTTTGCACAAAGCTTGCGTGACGCTGGGTTTTCTGTTGATGCCGCCCTTGATGCCCTTGTCGGTGAGGAAATGCTCAAAAAACATGTACCCGACGTCATTTTACTTGATCTTCTTTTGCCGGGGAAAAGCGGTTTTGAGTTTCTTGCAGAGATAAAGAGAAAAACAGAATATCTCTCCATTCCTGTTATTGTAGTAAGTAATCTCGGTGGCAAGGGCGATATCGATCGTGCGCTTGATCTTGGTGCGGCTGATTTTCTTGTCAAAGCGAATTCAACCATTGATGAGATCATAGCAAAAGCAAAAGCTCAAGTGGAGAAAAGCAAAAAAGAACCAAT
>JAGLOS010000034.1 GCA_023137615.1 Minisyncoccota bacterium
ATAGACAAGGGTGATATTATACACAAGACATTTGAGACCGCATCTCATGAATTTTCATATATTGCCGGTGAAGTGAAGCGTCTTATTGATGAGGGAAAAGAACCAAATGACATAGCGATCATTAGCAGAACTCACAAAAAATTGGAAGAGAGCGTCGCGTATTTAAATAATGTCGGTGTGCCTGTTAATTATGAACGCCAGCAAAATGTACTGGAAGAACCGCATATCCGACAGCTTATTGTTTTTGGGAAATATATTGCAAGTTTGGCTCGCAAGAATATGGAAGATGCTGATAATTATTTGCCTGAAATTTTATCATATCCATTTTGGGGGCTTGACCGACCAACGGTGTGGGGGATAGCGCATCAAGCGGAACATAATAAAGATAAAAGTCCCAGAGTTCCGTGGATAAAGATTATGAGAGAATCGGAAGATGTAAGACTGAAAGAGATCGCCGGATTTTTTGATGAACTGGCAGGCAAAGCACAAACAGAGACACTTGAGACTGTGTTTGATTCTATGGTCGGCTCGCACCTTACTCTTGTCGCCGAATCAGAACATGATGATTTGGAAGCGAAGCTTCCAAATCCTACAAGCTCTAAACTACAAGCTAATAGCTACTCTAGTCCTTTCCGCAATCATTATTTCAGTTACGATGAGTTTAAGAAGCACCGCACGGAGTATCTGACATTTCTCTCCAGTCTTCGGGTTTTTGTGCACGCGCTTCGTGAATATAAAAATGGCGAACAACTAAAACTTGATGACATGGTGGAGTTTGTAGATCTGCATGAAAAAAATAGTTTACAAATAACCGACAAGAGCCCATTTACAAACGCGACAAACGCAGTGAACTTGATGACCTCGCATAAAGCAAAAGGACTTGAATTTAATACTGTGTTTGTGATCTCATGCCAAGACGATGTTTGGGCGGCGCGATCCAGAGGGTCAAAGTTAGGCTTCCCGGAAAATTTAGCGATCGGTCCGGTTGGAGATAACTTTGACGACCAGCTAAAACTTTTTTATGTAGCGATGACTCGCGCCAAAAGCAACCTTTATCTCACGTCATATACAACCAAAGATGATGGCAAAGAATCGCCAACCTTACATTTTCTTGATAGCGTACACACGGCTGAAAAAGAAAAAGGGGATGATTTAGAGACGGCGGAAGTTCTTGCTCAAAGTTGGGATAGTTTTCATACACCGCCGTTTGTCAAAGATGAAGACGCTCTTTTGCGGACACTTTTGGAAGACTACCAAATGCCGGTAACGCACCTCAACAATTATCTTAATGTAATGAATGGTGGTCCCCAGACATTTCTTGAGCAAAATCTTTTGCGCTTTCCGCAATCAATGACGCCGGCCGCCGCTTATGGATCAAGCATGCATAAGGCTGTTGAACTTTTATATACATCACTGCGCAAAGACGGTCTTATCCCAGATCTGGGGAGTGTGTTGGGTTGGTTTGAGAAAGAACTGATGATGAAGCGGTTATCTGTCGCGGATGGAAAGTTGTTTTTGAAACGTGGCATTGATGCCCTGACTATTTATTATAATGAAAAACTAAATACGTTTGATTCGGCGCACAAAATAGAAGTTAATTTTAAAGATCAAGGAGTGGTTATCGGTGAAGCTCATATTACGGGAAAGATAGACAAAATGGTAGATATTGGTGGAGGTGGATACGAAGTGGTGGATTTCAAGACAGGACACGCGACAGAAAAGTGGCAGTGTAAAACTCCGTATGAAAAAGTGAAGTTGCACAACTACAAACGTCAGATAATTTTCTACAAACTGCTGGTTGAAAATTCTCGCGACTATATGCAAAAGGGAATGGTCAAAACCGGACGTCTGGAATTTTTAGAGCCACAAAACAAAAAGATCATTGACTTAACACTTGAAATAGACGACAAAGATGTAGAGCGAACCAAGCGCCTTATTGAAGTTGTTTATAACAAAATAATGAATCTGGATTTCCCGGACGTAAACGAATATTCGGAGGATTTGAAAGGGGTGGTGGAGTTTGAGGATAGTTTGTTATAAGGTATAATTTATATATGAAAAAGCTTATATTAGCATTTCTTTTATTAGCGATTCCTCAGTATGTGGGAGCTGCTTTGCTGACATGGGAAGATTTTCAACCGCTGCCACCGCCCACACTTTTTGAACAAGTACAAACTATTGGTTTGTTTATGATTGTAGGGTCTGTGTTTATTGTTGTTTTGATAGACGCATCGCTTTTTCTTTTTCGTGCTTTTAAACGAAGAGGAGTGTTGGGGGAAAATATTTATTCTTTGTACCTTCTATTTTCTATTTTTTTGTTTATATGTAGTGAAAAGTTTATAGATTTTCGGCTTATATGTCCTGTCCCAGAATACAAGGAAACAATACAATCCCTCATCCTTCTGGCATTATCCCTCATATTTTTATTTGTTGCGTTTATTGTTTCTGTTCTCGCTTTGAGAAAAAGTATAAAGACTCAAAAGAAACCAAAGAAAGGAATTGCGCTTAGTACAGTTCGTTTTATAGTGACTTTGGTTATATGTTTGACAGTTTTAGATTCAATTTTAGGTTTAGGTCTCGGTTTAGATTTAGGTTTGAAGGGAGATCATTATTTTGCTTTATTTTACTAATTTCTAAAGGTTAGTAAAAATAGTAGGGTCAGACTCCTCACAAAATATTCTGCTTTGTTAAAACAAAAGTGCATTAGATCATTTCTAATATTGGGGTCAGACCCCACACAAAGTGAAAAAAGTGTGGGATAGTTTGATTATTTGATTTATGACATCCCGAACAAAAAGTGTCCGATCCTACAAAGATGAGATATTTATGAATTATTTCTTCAATGCGTCTCGGATCTCGGTGAGAAGCTCTGCTTCCTTTGAAAGTTTTGGTGGCTCTACTGGCTTTTTCTCTTCCTCTTTCTTCATCTTGTTCAGTGCTTTGATCATTAAAAAGATCGCAAACGCAACGATAATAAAGTTGATGGTGTTGTTGATGAACGATCCATATCCGATAGTTACTACTCCAGTGTCTTCAGTTGCTTCTTTGAGTACGATCACTAAATTTGAAAAATCAATCCCTCCCGTAATATAGCCGATTGGCGGCATGATGATGTCGTTTACCAGTGAAGTGACGATTTTACCGAATGCGCCACCGATGATCACCGCGACAGCAAGGTCGATGACATTGCCTTTCATGGCAAATTTCTTAAATTCTTGTAACATAATGTTTTAAAATATTTTAATAATTTATTATATATACTAGCAAGAATATTTCTTTTATAAAAGCGAGATTAGAATAATAAAGAATCAAAAATTTAGAATAAAACGTTTTTCCTAAAAACTACAAACTAATAACTATAAACCAATTTATTGTTTCTTGACCTCACACGCATGGACATGTACCATGGTAAGTATGAATTATCAGGTTGTCTTATCTTCGTCCGGTTCATCAATTTCCGCTTAAAATAGGCAGGTTGTTGTGTGTAGGAAAAAATAAGAGCAACCGGTAAGTCCCGTTCAGAAGCTACCCGACGGGATTTTTTAGTAAAAACCAACAAACCTGTCTGCCGGCAGGATACTAACTAAAAACTATTAATTAATAACTAAAACTATGTTAGACATACAAATTATCAGGGAGCGGTTGGAAGAAGTGAAGACGGCTGCAAAGAACAAAAATATAGACCTCGATCTCGATCGTCTGATCAAGCTTGATGATAAGCGAAAGGAATTACAAAATCAGATCGATGACCTGCGTGCAAAACGTAACGAACACGCAAAAAGCATTACAGGAAAACCAACAGATGAACAAATAAAGGAAGGAAAGGATATTAAAAATGCTGTTGTTGGAAAAGAGGGTGAACTTGCTGAATTTATGGATGAATACACAGCTCTTATGGTACAAGTGCCGACGATTACTGCGTCAGATGTGCCGGTTGGAAAAGATGAATCCGAGAACGTGGAGATTGAGCGACATGGAAACCCAAGAAAATTTGATTTTAAACCAAAAGACCACATTGCTCTGGGCAAAGAACTTGATATTATTGATTTTGAAAGAGGGGTGAAAGTTTCGGGATATCGAGGATATTATATGAAGAACGAAGGAGCTAGTTTGCAAATGGCTTTGATGATGTATGCACTTGAGAAACTTATCGGGAAAGGATTTACTCCGGTTATTCCACCGACACTTGTACGAGAATTTGTTTTGTTTGGTTCGGGATATTTTGCGGGGCAGGCTTTTGACGAGGACGTTGATGAGATCTATAAAATTGCGAACAACAAAGAGGTAGAATCAGACGGGCAGGTAAATAAAGATCCAAAATTTCTTATTGGAACAGCAGAACCGTCCCTATTGGCATATTATGCAAATGAAGTTCTTGACGAAAAAGATCTACCGATCAAATTTTGCGGTTTTTCTCCGTGTTATCGTTCCGAGATCGGGTCGTATGGAAAAGACACTAAGGGTTTGTATCGTGTCCATGAATTTATGAAAGTAGAACAAGTTTGTATTACTACAGCGGATATAGAGAAGTCTGAAAAGTTGCATCAGGAGATGCTCGGTATTTCCAAAGAAATGCACGAAGAAATTGGATTACCGTATCGGGTTCTGCAGATCTGTACCGGAGACATGAGCGCAGGAAAGTATAAAATGTTTGATATGGAGGCTTGGATCCCAAGCAGAGAAGGTTACGGTGAAACAGGTTCCGCATCCAACTTTCTTGATTGGCAAGCGCGCCGACTTAACGTTCGTTACAAGAAAGAGAGTGGAGAAAAGTCCGTTGCCTTTATGCTTAACAATACTGCCATTCCGAGTCCGCGATTTATTATCTCTATTCTGGAAAATTTCCAAAATGAAGATGGTACGGTAACGATCCCGGAAGTCTTACGCAAGTTTATGCCGGGAAATGTTGGTGTAATAAAAAAGAAATAATAGTAAGAAAACCGCCCGCCGTTTTTGACGGCGGGCGGTTTTCTTTTTGGTAAGATTTGGTATTGTTTAAATATGGAACCTCTGGCATCAAAGATCCGCCCCAAGAATCTAAAAGAATTTGTGGGGCAAACTCATATCGCGGGTAAAGATAAGCCCCTAGCGGTAGCTATTAAACAAAAACATCTTTTTTCGTTCATTTTGTGGGGTCCGCCCGGGGTGGGTAAAACAACTCTGGCGAAAATTTATGCAAGATCTCTCAAGGCTGATTTGTTTGAACTTTCAGCGGTATCAGCTGGCAAAGCGGACATTAAGAAAATTCTTTCCGAAGAAACCAATAACAAAAAACCTAAAATATTATTCCTTGATGAAATTCATAGATTCAACAAAGCTCAACAGGATTTTCTTTTACCATATGTTGAATCGGGAGAATTGATCTTGATCGGCGCAACGACCGAGAATCCGAGTTTTGAAATTATTCCAGCTTTGCTTTCTCGGATGAGAGTTTTTGTTTTGGAGGAGCTTTCGGGAAAAGAGATGGCAACGATCGTTAAACGTACCGGTTTTACTCTTGATAAAAAAGCTTTGGATTGGATTATCGCTATGGCAACAGGGGACGCTAGGCAGGCGATTACTGTTTTGGAAAACACTTCTGACCTCTATGGGAAGATAACAGTTGAGACCTTAAAAGAAACTTTGCAGTCAAAATTTTTACGTTACGACAAAAAAGGAGATGAGCATTACAATGTTATTTCCGCACTGCATAAATCGATGCGCGGAAGTGATGCTGATGCATCATTATATTGGCTTGTCAGAATGATCGAAGGAGGAGAAGACCCCCTTTATATCGCTCGCAGATTAATCCGTTTCGCTTCAGAAGATATTGGTATTGCTAATTCGCGTGCTCTTGATCAAGCAGTGAGTGCAT
>JAGLOS010000035.1 GCA_023137615.1 Minisyncoccota bacterium
TACCGCCTATCAAGCCGGCAAACGATCCTCACAGAACTCAGGCGATAGAGCGATCGCGAAAATTGTATGCTCGTCCGCGTGAAGAGGTTGCAAAAGCTATAGATGATTGGTATTCCGACGGGCAGGGAGTTCTGGGAAATAACAATAACTTTGAAAAAAAAGACTGGAAAGATCAAAAGAAAACAAAAAATGTGAAAGTAGATCATAATGTCAATTCTGATATTCGAACAACCCGTGCGCAACAATTTCAAAAAAAGCTTGAAAAACAGGGTGTGGTACGTAGGGAGTCTCCATTGGATCGTGAAGAACAATTGCGAAAACGCATAGAAAAAGAGATGCAAAAAAGTTTGGCACAAAAAAAGATTTCGGAAGAAGAACAGATCATTTCTGCTGCAAAAAAAGCGGCGCGTAATAACACGGAACGCATTAAGAGATCACAGGAAAGACCTCCTCGTCAACCAGAGAAGGTTCAAATAGATAAAAGATCTGCAGAAAAGGTATCTTTGGATATGCTAAAAAAAGAAGTATCAAAAGAAGAGACGCCAAAAGCATCCGGCAATCGTGATTCTCTTAAAAGTGCACTGCGTCAAGTATTAGAGAAAGACATTACAAAGGAACAAAAACCTACCGGTGCTGTTGCGGTTAACAAAAAGACGTGTGTTTCTAAAGAAAACAAAGAGGTGAAAAAAGAGATCAAAAAGGAGCAAGTGTCTACACCGAAAAGCCCCGAACCCCGTTTTTCAGATACTGCATTTAGGACACCTCGCAAAGAAACACCACAAGAAATTCCGGAAGATGTTCTTAAAAAAGTACTTGATGTTAAAGAATAGTATCATATTACAATATTGATATTATGTATCGACCTTTTGTAATCGCGTTGTTCTTTTTTGGTAGCGCTTTTTTTGTTTCCGCTCAAGTTGAGATCACTGAGATCATGTATGACCTTGAAGGGAGTGATACAGACAGAGAATGGGTGGAAATTTACAATAGCGGTCCAGATGATATTGATCTTCAAGATTGGCGTTTTGTAGAAGTAGAGGGTGAAAACGAAAAAAGACATACTTTTTTACCTTATCCGAAAGAAAATGGAGATGTTGTGATTAGATCCAATTCGTATGCTGTGATTGTTATTAAACCGGAATCTTTTTTAAATGATTGGAGTGGATTTTCCGGAAAGATTTTGGATAGTTCATTTTCATTACGTCAAAAAGATGATATTGGGGAGAAACTTATAATTCGTGATTCAGAGGGAAATGATATTAACTCGGTTACTTATGATCCTTTGTGGGGTGCCTCTGGTGACGGAAATTCTTTGCAAAGAAGTAATGGGAATTGGATATCTGCAAGTCCGACTGTTGGCAAAGCAAATGCTACTGCGACATCCGAACCATTGCCACAGCAAGACGATGACAATAACGACCAACAAGAGTCTGTTTCAAACAATGTTCAAGATGCCGTTTTTTTCACAACGGCATCTTCTCAAGTGAAACCAACCCCAAAAATATCAGCACATGCCGGTCCCAGAGAGCGTGTAGTGATTGCGGGAACGAAAACGAAGTTTGAAGGATCCGCACAGACCGCAGGAGGGGATGATATTTCGTCTGCACGTCGTATTTGGAATTTTGGTGACGGTTCGCGTGCCGAAGGTGGTACGGTGTCGCACATTTACCATTATCCGGGTGAATATCTTGTCGTGCTGGATGTTGCGTCCGGTATTTATGCTGCAACAGACAGAATAAAAGTAACTGTGATATCCGCAGACTTTCATATAACAGAGGTTGGTCCAAATGGTGGTTTTATTGAATTGGAGAACAGTACTTCATATGAACTTGATATGTCAGAATGGATAATTCTTTCGGGTGCGAACAGGTTTGTTTTTCCAAAAGGAACAATCATTCTTCCTCAAAATAAAATAATGATCGCATCACAGACTGTGGGGTTTTCTTTCGATAGTAAACAGATAATATTACTATATCCGAACGGTCGCGAAGCGGTTGTATACAATGGTGCAATAAATGATCAGGAACATTACTCAGAAAGCAGTCCTTTAGACGAAGAAAAAGAAGAAAAAGGAAACCTTTTTGCAAAACAAAAGGTTATATTTAATGAAGCTGGTGGCGTAATTCCACCAGCTTCCCTAATTAAGGGGATTGAAGAAAAGACCGGACAAAAAACGACCATAGAAAATATTGGTAAAGAAAACTCTCAAGAGCCGTTGCAAAGTAACCTTGCACAACTCGCTTTAGTTAAAAGTAATGATAGGTTGATATATGGTCAAGAAGGATCGTCTGATCCTCCAAAGCAAAAAGATGACGGTTTGTTTTGGGGACTTATGGGTGTGTCGCTACTTTCTCTTATCGCAATATATGTTATTTTGGGAACAAAAGGTGATGAGTACACTATCGGAATAAAAAGCGAAGCAGATCTGTATAAAATAATTGAGATCGATGACGATTGATCTGCATGACTTTAAACAAAGAACAATAGAGAGTATAGTACGTATATGGAAAAGCAAATAAAAGACAAAAAAACGATTCTGATAACCGGAGGTGCCGGAGCACTGGGGAGTAATTTATGCAAAAAATATGTAGCTGAGGGACATATGGTTTTGTGCCTGGATAATTTGCAGAAAACGCAGGACACAAGAAATGTCGACATCTTGAAAAAAGAAAAAAACTTTCGTTTTATCAAACATGATATTGTCGATCCGATAGAATTTGACGAACATATTGATTGGGTGATCAACATGGCGTGTCCGGTGTCGTGTATTGATCTGCAGGTAGATCCGATCCATACAACGCGTTCAACAGTAGATGGTGTCATAAATATGCTTGATGTGGCTCGCAAGAATGACGCGATATTTTTACAAGCATCAAGCGCGGATATTTACGGAGAGAAAAAGACTGGTGAAATTCAAAAAGAAACAGATTGGGGGTCGGTAAACGCACTTTCTCCACGCGCATGCTATGAAGAAGGGAAGCGTATGGGCGAAACGATCTGTATGGATTACTATCGTATGTATGGTACAAAAATAAAGATCGCTCGTATTTTCAACACCTCGGGACCCGGAACCCACATCTCTGATGGGCGCGTGATAAGCAATTTTGTCTTTGCAGCATTACAAAATAGAGATCTGGTGATCTATGGAGACGGATCCGCAACCAGAAGTTTTCTGTATATGGACGACATCTTGGGGGCACTGGATAAATTTATGAAGACTTCTGACGATATTACAGGGCCGATAAATATCGGCAATAATGATGAACGTTCGATACTTGAGCTTGCTGAAACGATCATAAAAGTAAGCGGTTCAAAGTCAAAGATCGTCTTTACTAAAGCAGATGATGCACCCATGCATCGTTGTCCCAGTCTTTCTCTTGCAAAAAAGTTACTCGACTGGGAACCAACAACGCCGTTTGAAGAAAACATTAGAAAAACGGTTGAGTATTATAAAACCTTAGATCTTCCGGATAAACGTATTTTAGTGTTTGCAACAACATTTTATCCTGATGTTGGTCCGGCAGAGCGGGCGTTGATGGAGCTTGCTCGAGAGATGCCGGGGTCGGAATTCCACATTGTGACATCTCGTTTTCGCAGAGGACTTCAATCAAAAGAAATAGTGGAAAATATCACTATATTTAGAATTGGGTTTGGTTCTACTCTCGATAAATTCGGTCTTCCTTTTGCGGGAGCTTTGAAGGCGCTTAGATTGCATAATACAAATCAATATCGGTTCATGTGGTCGATCATGCCAAGCTATGGTGGTATTGCGGGACGTATAATGAAATTCGTTCACCCCAAAATAAGTTTCATTGTGACCGATGAAAAGGTAAAAGATACTCTTATCCGATCTAAACTCACCGCGTCTATCAAAAAAGCTGCCGATAAAATATACTCAGAGGAAGACGACCACAATGAGAATGATTTTACCGAGGCGGTACGTGCTGATTATGCCCGACTTTTAGCAAAACAAGAAGGGAAACTGGAGCGTCCGGTATAGCATTTAAGGTGTTTGAACATCAAAAAAGGATCTCTGCTTGTTTCTCATTTCCAAATCTGATACCTTTACTAGTATGACCAAACGCATATTAATTTTTACTGTGGGGTACTATCCTCATGTGGGGGGGGCTGAAGTTGCTATCAAAGAGGTGACCGATCGCGTTGACCCCGATGATGTTGTTTTTGAGATGGTGACAATGCGGTTTGTCAAAAAGAATGCTCCGAAAGAATTGGTTGGCAACGTTACCGTGAATCGTGTGGGTTTTACCGATGACGCAATGCAAAGCACAGATAAATTGCCGTTTGTGCTCAAGATCACCAAGGCATTGTTTCCCATACTGGCGTTTTTGAAGGCGCGCAAGCTTCATAAAAAGCATCCATATGATGCAGTGTGGGTGAACATGGCAAACCACAGTGCGTTTGCGGCACTTCTTTTGAAACATTTTTATCCGAATATTTCATATGTGTTGATGTTGCAGGATGGACAAACAATAGATGAAGTTAAAGGAAGGAATCCTATTCTTCGTTTAATATATCCTTTGTATGTAAAAGTTTTTACAAAAGCTGACTATATCCAAGCTATCTCAAATTTTACCAAAAGCGTTGCATTAAGTATGGGCGCTACATGTCCGATCGAGTTGATATCCAATGGTGTGAATGTTAGACATTTTTCTACGGTATATACTGAAGAAGAATTAGATAAATTACGCACACGGTTGAACATGAAGAGAAACAAACGATATCTTATCACGACATCGCGTCTGGTAATGAACCGCGGTGTTGAGGATGTAATACGTTCTCTTGAATTCATGCCGTCACATATCGAATTTCTTGTATTGGGAGTCGGAGATGATCTGGAAGAGTTAAAAAATATTGCAAAAGAAGTGAAAGTGTCCGAAAGAGTTCATTTTCTTGGACATATTGACCACGAAGAGCTGCCAAAGTATTTGTGTGTGGCGGATGTATTCGTCCGCCCATCTATTGTGGAAGGATTCGGCAACTCTTTTATTGAAGCTATGGTCGCGAGGATACCTATCATCGCGACCGAAGTTGGTGGAATACCTGATTTTCTCTACGATCCGGATAGCGATCCGGACAAAAAGCCAACGGGACTTTTCTGTAAAGTGCGTGACCCCAAAAGCATCGCAAAGCAGGTTACACGTCTTTTAGCGGATTCCACTCTTATGGAGACCCTAAAGAACAATGCGAG
>JAGLOS010000036.1 GCA_023137615.1 Minisyncoccota bacterium
GTAAACTGCGGTATCGGTTCTGTAAAAGACAAGAATAAGATCAAACTCATTGAAGACCGGCTTACTAAAATTATTGGTCAGAAGCCGTCACCGCGAAGCGCGAAGAGGTCAATTGCGACATTTAAACTCAGAGAAGGAGACGTTGTCGGATATGCAACAACATTGCGAGGAGAGAGAATGTGTAATTTTCTTGATAAATTGATCAATATTGCAATTCCTCGAATGCGTGATTTTCAAGGTCTTTCACGGACTGCTGTGGACGAAATGGGAAATTATACCATCGGAATAAAAGAACATACAATATTCCCGGAGACTTCGGATGAAGATATAAAAGATGTGTTTGGTTTTAGTGTGACCATCGTCACCACAGCAAAGACGTCAAACGAAGCAGAGGCGTTTCTTGAAGAGGTTGGTATTCCGTTAGTGAAAAAGCAGAAATAAAAAATAATATTTCACAAAAAAAACGTCGCGAGTAGCTCTCGAGGCGTTTTTTTAAATTGCATGTTTCAGAGCGTTAAATGTTCAATTTCCAAACACCATTGCAAAAAGCGTCATTGCGAGCCATAGGCGAAGCAATCCAGAGTATTGTGGTTGCCTGTGCTCTGTGGGTAAAACTCTGGATTGCTTCGCCTATGGCTCGCAATGACGATGGTGGTAAAATGAACATAATCATCTTTTCCTAAAACCTAATAACTAACACCTAAAACCTAATTTCGCTTCGCCTACACCCAAAGGGCACTGCAGTTTGTATTCAATCACTTCGTTCTTGAACAAACTGGTTGCGTCTCGCAATGACGATAGTGATTAATCACCGTTTTCCTAAAACCTAACACTTATAACCTAAAACCTTTCCCCTTTATTGACTTTTATCAGGTATTTGGTAGTATTCAAATGAGCTCATCAAGAGCTTTTTTGTATATATTTTACACAATCCACATATTCTCTTTTGTGCCTTAACACAAGTTATAAAAGAGCATAGGCGCGATATTAGTGAAATACAATACAGAAAGATCTTAATTAATAAGGTCGTCTATTTAGTAGTATTCAAAGTATATGGCAAAAAAATCAGTAATAGTAAGATCAGAAAAAAAGCCAAAGTTTAGCACACGAAAAGTAAACCGTTGTTTCAAATGTGGTCGAAAACACGGGTATATGCGAGATTTTGGTCTTTGTAGAATTTGTTTCCGTGAATTGGCAAATGACGGACGAATTCCTGGTGTAAGAAAATCATCATGGTAGGAGATCCAATAGGAGACATGCTAAATCGCATAAAAACTGCAGGTGCGATCGGTTCTGACACAATAAGTGTCCCATTCTCAAATCTAAAATTTGCAGTTGCAAAGGTTCTTGAAAAGCAGGGGTATGTTGCTGCTGTCGAAAAAAAGGGTAAAAAGGTCACAAAAACAATAGAGATCGATCTCGCATATACAAACGACGAACTGAAGATAAAAGGTGTTGAACGTGTTTCAAAACCATCGTGTCGTGTGTATTTTGGGGTACGAGATATTAAACTTATTAGAAACGGATATGGTGCGATCATTCTCTCGACCCCAAAAGGAATTATGACCGGAAGGGATGCTAGAAAAGAGCAAGTTGGAGGTGAGGTTCTATTTAAGATCTGGTAAATATATGTCACGAATAGGAAAAAAACCAATAATAATTCCGGAGAACACTGAATTGAAACAAGATGGTGCAACTATTACCGTTAAGGGTCTTAAGGGAGAGCTTACACGAACATTTCGTAGTGAGGTTGCAGTAAAGGTTGACGGAAATACCATTAACTTGGAACCGGCAAACAATTCAAAGTTTGCACGATCACTATGGGGTACATACGGCTCTCATCTGCAGAATATGATAGATGGTGTGAATAAACCGTTTGAGAAAAAATTGATCATCACCGGTGTTGGATATCGAGCGGAAATAACAGGCAATAAGATCACATTGACACTTGGCTACTCACACAAAATTGAGGTTGAAGTACCTACGTCACTTACGGTAACCATTGAAAAGAACAAAATAACTATTGTAGGGGTTGACAAAGAAGAAGTTGGTCAATTTGCAGCAAAGATTCGAAGCTATCGAACTCCTGAGCCGTACAAAGGAAAAGGGATTCGGTATGATGATGAAATTATTAAACGTAAGGAAGGTAAGAAAACCGTCTAACGGATAGGTACATAGTCGTATGAAAAAAGTAACTAACAAAAAAGCAACGCAACGGGTCCGACGACACTCTCGTATTCGGGCGAAGGTTGTCGGGACAAAAGAAATACCCCGCCTTGCGGTGTATCGGTCAAATAAATATATTTACGCACAACTCATTGACGATGCCGCCGGGGCGACAGTTGCTACAGCGTCAGATATTTCAGAAAAAGGGAAAAAGACCAAAACAGAAAAAGCGAAGATGGTTGGTGTTGTACTTGCAAAAGCCGCAAAAAATAAAAAAATATCAACAGTCGTTTTTGACCGTGGAGGATTTATTTTTACCGGTCGTGTTAAAGCGCTCGCGGAAGGGGCTCGTGAGGGTGGATTAAAATTTTAATTAAAGGTTGAAATATGGAAGAAAATAAAGACATAAAAGAAAAAAAGAAAGACACGGTTGCTCCACAGGAGAAACCCTCTTCAACCGATAAAAAAGAGCGACCTGTAAAAACTCCTCAAAGAGCGAGACGTCCGGATAATAAGAAAGGTGGCGGTAGACGAGGTTTTCAAGGAGGACGCGGTGGTCGTAGAGGACGTACCGAGAGGGTAAAACCGGAGTACGATCAAAAGATCGTCAGTATTCGACGAGTAACTCGTGTGATGGCAGGTGGTCGCAGATTCAGCTTTTCAGTTGCGCTTGTTGCCGGGAACAGAAAAGGAAAAGTCGGAGTTGGGCTTGGAAAAGCAACAGACACTTCTTTGGCTATCGAAAAAGCGTTCAAGAACGCAAAGAAAAATATGGTCGAGATCAAAAGAAATAAGAAGAACTCGATCTCTCACGAGGTAGAGGCAAGATACTGCACATCGCAAGTGTATATCAAACCATCACCTGGTAAGGGTATTGTTGCTGGTAGTTCGGTTCGAAATGTTCTTGATCTCGCCGGTATTACAGATGTATCTTCAAAGATATTATCCAGAAGTAAGAACAAGATAAATATTGCGAGAGCAACGATCGTTGCGTTGAGTGAGTTTGTCGACTAGTCATTGTAGATAACACATACATACTATGCAATTACACGAATTAAAACGAAAAATACCTAATCGATCAAAAGCAACAATAGGTCGTGGTGGAAAAAGAGGAAAAACGTCCGGACGTGGTCATAAAGGACAGAAGGCACACGGCGGGCACGGTATCCGACCGGAGATGCGTGATATCATTAAAAGAATTCCGAAACTTCGCGGACACGGCAAGAACCGTGCACGTACAGTAAATTCGTCAAAGGTGAAACCGACCATTGTTAATCTTGCGCTTCTTGAGAAAAACCTTGAGAAAGGATTTAAGATAACTCCGGCGACGCTTATTGGTGCCGGGTTGGTTAAAACTCACGGTGGGAGAACTCCGGTGGTAAAAATTCTTGGGGTGAGAGATATTAAAAAGAGTTTCTCTGTTGAAAAGTGTTTGGTATCAAAGACAGCAAAAGAGAAAATAGAAAAAGCCGGAGGAACTATTGTATAATATAATACATATACGTCATGACAAGTTTTGGAACAAAAATAAAATTATTAATGAGTGATAGTTCATTGAATAAAAAGTTACTTTTTGTTCTTGGTGCGCTCGTTATTTTTCGCTTAATGGCAAATATTCCGATTCCTGCGGCAGCTGGTGCGAATCTCGCCGCGTTGCTTAGCCAGAACCAAGCGCTTGGTTTTATGAATCTTCTTACTGGTGGCGGACTTACTTCTCTATCGATAGTAATGCTTGGAGTCGGTCCATATATTACCGCATCGATCATTATGCAGCTTTTGACCATGATGTCTGATAAACTCAAAGCTCTCTATCACGAAGAAGGTGAAGCAGGTAAGAAAAAATTTATTCAGATCTCTCGAAAGCTTACTATTCCGTTGGCTATTTTACAGGGATTTGGGTTGATCTTGTTTCTGCGAACACAAGGATTTCTTGGTGAATTGACCGCTATGGATCTTGTGACAAATGTGATCATTGTCGCTGCCGGATCAATGTTGTTGATGTGGATCGGTGAACTTATTACCGAGTTTGGTATCGGAAACGGTGTCTCTCTCATTATCTTTGCCGGTATCGTATCAGGTCTCCCGACGACTATCGGACAGCTCGTTGCGGGATATAATCCGGCAGAAATACCGTTGTATCTTGGTTTCTTGATCGCAGCTGTTGCAATTATTGCGGGCATTGTAACTATCACCGAGGCAGAGAGACCTATTCCGATCACCTATGCGAAGCAAGTGCGTGGACAAAAAACTTACGGAGGAACATCGACTTACTTGCCCCTTCGGGTAAATCAAGCCGGTGTTATTCCAATTATTTTTGCGCTTTCTATTCTTATTTTCCCGCAGGTTGTTTTAAATTTCTTGTCTGTTGTTGATAATTCGACAGTGCAAGAAATGTCAGCTGCCGTTTCGTCTTTCTTAGAAAACCAATTAGTTACTTCCGTTCTCTATTTCATATTGGTTTTTGCATTTACATTCTTTTACACTGCCGTAACGTTTGACCCGGATTCTATTGCAAATAATCTTCAAAAAAACGGAGCTTTTATTCCGGGAGTTCGTCCGGGACATTCGACATCAGAGTATATTGCAAAAATACTAACGAGAATTACACTAGTTGGCGCACTTTTCTTGGGAATAGTTGCCGTGCTGCCGTTTGTGATGATCGCAATTACCGGTATTCAGGCACTGGCGCTTGGCGGAACCGCTCTTCTTATTGTCGTTTCGGTTGTTCTTGATCTGGTAAAGAAGATAGATGCCCAACTCTCAATGCGGGAATATTAGG
>JAGLOS010000037.1 GCA_023137615.1 Minisyncoccota bacterium
GAAGAAGAAACAGTGTCGTGGATCAAAAATCTATGGTACTCGTTTGTGGGGTATGATCGAATCGTGTTTGCCACCACAACCCCAAGTGACGAAACGACTATACCTGAAGAATCTTTCGAAGATCCAGAAGCTGTAGAAGATGGAATATCCGTAGATGATCCTGTCGTCGAGGAGGGGTCGGAAATACCTTTGGATCCGATGTCGTTGGATGAACCTGTTGATACGGGAGATGACGGTAGTGGCGAGGATATTGTGCAAGAAACTCCGGTAGAAGGGACTGAGGAAGATGTCCCGGATCTTTCTGAAATCCCGTCGGACATTATTGATCTGCTTATTTTAGATGGCCCAACCTCAACATCTGACGAGATCGTCTTGGATGAGCCGACAGCAACGTCAGGAGACAGTATGATAGATTCTCCGGTAGCAACCTCTGGGGAAAGAACTCTTGATGTTGATGTGGAAGATCCGGCGCCGGAAAGTACGGATCATCTGATGTCAGTTGAATATACCTTCAATGGTGTGGACTGGCTTCCTCTCGGGACAATCGCGGCAAACAATTGGAAAAACTTATCATTTGAATTACCAGTCATCTCATGGGAAGACATATCAAAAGTACAGGTTCGACTCAAAAGATCACTTTCGATCGACGAACAACCCGCGATATTGCTTGATGCAATGATCCTTGAAGTGAAATATTCCAATGATAAAAAAGAAAAAGGTTCGATAAAATCTTTGTCTGACAAAAAGAGTTTCAAACCCGGCGATGATCTTGCTTTTGACTTTAAGTATCGTCCTGCAAAACGTGGATTGGTGAGCGAGACCGTAAAACAGCTTGCTTCAGTGCTTAATTTTAACAAAGATTTTATGGTTGCATGCACAACGCTCATTGACGCGTCAGGACGTCGTGAAGATGTGGGGCACACTGTTGTAATGGGGACGGATGACACTTGGGGGATCAATGTCCGGTCCCAAAAAAGAGTTATGAGACCCGGGAAATATACAATAGAGGTGGTTGTAGAGGACGGGGATGAGACATTTATTGAGAGGCAGGAATTTTATTGGGGGGTGCTTACAATAAATACCAACAAGTCTATTTTTGAGCCGAATGAAGAAGCGTATTTACAAATGGGAGTTCTCGATGATACTGGTCACACGATCTGTGATGCGAACCTTGAGCTTGTAATTCGCGATCCGGATGGAAACGATACCACACTGACAACAGCAGATGAAAGCATATCATACAGCGGTGTGTGTAATGGAGACACTGTTGTAGATATACCTGATTACTTTGCATATTACACGGTAGGTGAAGTCGGAGTATATGGTATGCTCTTTACGAATCTTGATACGGGGTATGAAATTGTAGACGAGTTTGAAGTGCGTAACTCTGTTCCATTTGTAGTCGAGCGCGTAGGTCCGACACGTATTTATCCTCCCGCTACATATGAAATGCAGATCACTATTACTGCAAATCAGGACTTTGCTGGAGATATTTATGAGTATATACCGGATAATTTTGAGATCGTTGAAGTGACACAAAGTATTTTTCCAGATAATTCAACGCCGACACTAGCGGCATCACAAGAGCTGTCACTTATAGCGGACGACTCATCTGTTGAAGACACTTTGTCTCCGGAGGTTGTTGAAGATATTTCTCCTGTCGTGGAAGGTGAGACGGAGGATGTTGTGCCGATCGTTGATGCTCCACAGGAAACGAGCACAAGTGTGTCCATCGAATATATTGGAAGCAATGCCGCGGAAGAAGATCAGACACAAGAGCTTCTCTGGCAAGGGGTCATGAGTACCAGAGATGTTGCAACTATCACATATATATTTGACGCACCAGATATCAGTCCGGAGATCTTTTTGCTTGGACCAATGGAGTTTTATGAATAGGGCAGTTTAGTTTGTAGTTAACAATTTCAGTGGCTTTTTGCTTGCACAAAAAACTGCGTTTGTTAAAAACTGCCAACTAATCAAGTGTGCAAAAACCTGTGTATAAGTAACTATATTTTCTTTTTTCACAAGAGTCGTTTGATGTTACAATATTAAGGTAGGCAAGGTTTCTAAAACCACATGTTTTTGGTGTAAAACACTTCCTTGCTTATACAACAGAACCTGCGTGTTTGGGTGCAATTCGGAGCTGAGGATTAAGAGGGTGAGGCGTACCTGCCTGTCGGTAGGCAGGTGAATATACGATGAGCACTCGAGAGACGAAAGCAACAAAGAAGTGCGCCAAACACGCAGGTTCTGACAAACAATAGTTTTAAATGGCAGACAAAAACGCCAAAAGATCACATAAGAAAAAACTATTCATAACCTTTTTACTCGCAACCTCATTTTTTGCAGGTGTTTTCTTGGTTCCTGTTTTTGCACAACAATCTGCGGTGCAAGCTGTGAAAGAGACAGTCAGTATGGTGGTAAAAAACATGAAGACACTTGTATTCAAAGAAGCGAGACAGTGGCAGGTGGCGAGCGATGCACCCAGTGTTCCTGTTATAGAAGATTATACCGAAGTATGGGACACTACCGGAAATACAACCTTAACATTCCAAAAACCCGATGGAGTTCAAGTAGATGAATTATTATTAATTATAGCTGTAAATGACGATGCTACTACTGCTTTTACTGATAACAAATCGGGTTGGAATTTTATCGGTAATTTTGGTGATACCACTTCCGATAGTCACGTAGGACTATTCTGGAAGATAGCTGACGGAACAGAAGGGAGTACTGAGACAGTTACATCAGCAGGTTCAGATGAGTGGGGAGGTTGGTATGTTCGTATTTCAGGAGTGGACATAAATGATCCGATAAACGTCGTTGGAACACAGACTACTTTGGCAGGTTCTTCAGTAACCGCTTCTGCGGTAACAACTACCGTAGATGGTTGTCTTGCCTTATGCTTCGGAGCTTTTGACGGTGGCGATGGTAGTCCTCTCTCTGTATCCGGAACCGGTTGGAGCTATGAAGATGATGGTCTTTCCGGAACCAGTGGTAATGGTGATGCTTCCGGAGTCTGGGGTAAAAAGGCGATGACAGGAACTCAAGGCTCCACACTAAATGCCACGATCAGTTCAAACGGAGAAAGTGACGGTATGGTTGGAGCTCAAATTGCGATCGCACCTAATACGGGTCCGGCACTTAACCAAAACCACTACCGTTGGCGTGATGACACAACAGCGCTTGATACCGTTGGTGGGTATTTGGCGACGGAGGATAATAGTTATGTCAGTGCTGTGTCAGAAGAAATATATCGTCTGCGTACAGAGATTGCGAACACAGGTGCCGCAACATCTTCCGGACAATATTTCCAACTTGAATATTCACAAAAAAGCGGATCGGATTGTGACACATCATGGGTCAAGGTTGCCACTTCAAGTATCACAACGCAACATTGGCAGGCGACCACTTCCGCGAAATATGCAAACCATGCAAGTACGACAGTGAGCTTGCTTACCGGAGTCGGAACACGAGTAGACGGATATGGAGTGGAGTATTCGTCTAGTGTGACCGGCTCAAGCACGATTGGTGATGGGTGGTTCGCGGAGTTTGAATATGCTATTAAAATGACAGATAATGCTGTTGTCAAACAAAATTATTGTTTTCGCCTAACCAACGATGGGTCAACAACTAATTTTACTTATGATGAATATCCTGAAATTGTTGGTGGAGCGACTATTTCCGGCACGGTCTATACCAATGAAGGTTTGACGACATCGTCTGCTGGGTCGGAAGTGCGCCTTATAGCAGATGGAGTGTCGATTGCTACAACAACAGCATCGACAACAGACGGCTCTTACTCTTTTACTGTGTTTAATACACAAACAGTAGGTGCAGTACTTACCATGTTTCTGGATGATTCATCGGAAAAAGGCGTGACCGTAACACGCTCCAACGGTTCTGACATCACAGGTCTCGACATTTACAAAAATTACACCATCGTTCGTCATGAAGACTCAGGACCTATCACCATTGACGACCTAGACAAATATGATTTTAACAACGATTCCGATATTCTTTTCACGGCAAACGCTACTACAGATACTCTTACAGCGTCATCTTCTTCAGAATTCTTGATATGGGATGGAAGTACATTCTCAAGTGGAGGTGTTGCGGGTGCGTTGTCGTTCGATAATGTAGACATCAACGGAACATTCACCGCAACAAGCACACAAACTATCACAGTAACAGGAAGTTGGGATGGAATAAGAGGATTATTCAACCCAGAAACTTCAAAAGTAGAGTTCACTTCTACCACGGGAGGAAACACTGTTAACGGCAACTTCTATGACCTTACATTCAATGGCTCCGGAGGAGGGTGGTTACTCGATAGCTCGGTAGACGTGGGAGGTGACCTTACCATGACCGCAGGTACAGCTACCGGAACAAGCAACATGACCGTGCACGGTGGCACTGCAAACGGTGATGGAACTATTTCATTTGAAGATGGGACGATGTTGGAGAATATTAAACAAATTAGTGCGGGAAGCGCTCACACCTGCGCCGTCTCAAACTCCGGAAACACTTATTGCTGGGGAGATGATGGTGACGGCG
>JAGLOS010000038.1 GCA_023137615.1 Minisyncoccota bacterium
TCTTGAAGAAGGTTAATTTTTAGACATGAAAAAATTACTAAGCAACAACTTCATACATACCTACCGGAAAGCAACACTTACGTTTGTGTTACTTATTGTAATTGCTGTTGTTGTTCCTCTCTCCCCTTTCTACACAGCGCTCTCCGCCACATATACATGGACACAGGCCGACTGGCTAGGTGGGATCACCGGTAATATTCCGGTGCATCCGGGAGATCAAACTGAATGGGATGAATTCAGCGCAAAAGATGCTCAGACAGACACGACATCTTCCAGTACTCAGATCACACTTCTTGTTACCACAGGATCGTCAACAGAAACAACCGACACTGATTTTCTCGCGGGAACTTTTAGCAATGCGACAACAACAGGGACAAGTACTCCTGCTGAGATAAGACTTGCACCGGAGGCATCCGCTGACACCTGGCAAAATTTGGCGAGCACAACCGGTGATGTGTGGGGTGGTGGTGATTTGGAATATCCGGGCTCTGGTGATTATATTTTTGCAACACGCGGTGACGACACAAATGAATTTTGGGCATATTCCATTTCAAATAATTCATGGAACGATGTATTCAACCCAACAGATGCTCCAGGAATTTTGGGATCTGGAGGATCTCTTGAATACCCCGGCTCCGGTGATTATATTTTTGCATTGGCTGGGGGAAATACATATAACTTCTGGGCCTATTCCATATCTCAAAATAATTGGACAACATTTGACCCAACAGATCTAACTGGGGCCGTCGTACAAATAGGTGGCGAGATGGCCTATCCTGGTTCTGGTGATTATATCTATGAATACGCCGGAGAAGTAACTGTCAGCAACCCACCACTACCACTAAGAAGATATTCGGTAAGCGGTGACAGTTGGACAAACATGGCAACAACTACCGTTATATATGTATACGGATCTCATATTGAATGGGGTGGCAATGACTACATCTACGCAACAAGGGGAGGTAACGCTTTAGACAATCCTTTTTATGCGTATTCTATAACCAATAACAACTGGACAACTTTTGATCCGACAGATGCTCCGGTAAGGATTGATACCGGCGCGAATACTCATTACCCAGGTTCCGGTGACTACATTTATATATTAAGAGGAGCTACTACCAAAGACTTCTTTGCATACTCTGTTTCTCAAGACAACTGGACAACTTTTGATCCGACAGATGCTCCACAAAATGTTCGCCGAGGTTCCGCCATGGTAACGCATGGCTCAACCCCCTACATTTACACTACACGCGGAGATAATACTAGAGACTTCTGGCGATATGTCATTTCTAACGCATATTACACATCCGGAACTTACACCTCGACCTCTACCGACACGGGGCAAGGATCCGACTTTACTACACTCGACTTCAGCAGTTCTGCTCCTGCAAGCACTGTCATTCAATTCCAAATTAGGAGTGCAGACACGGAAAGCAATCTTTCGTCAGCAACATGGTACGGTCCAACCGGAACCGGTGACTACTACACAACGACAGGTACCACGATCAATTCAGTACACGATGGTGATCAATGGTTTGAATACAAAGCTTTCTTCACAACAAGCGATACAGCAACAACATCCGTACTGTATAATACCACCATTAACTACCAACACTATGCCACCTCTTCTACTCTTACCTCTTCCGCATACAACACCACCGACTCAGCAAACACTCTGGCAAGTATCTCGTGGAATGAAACACTTCCCACAAATACGGACATAACTTTTCAGATCAGAACCGCATCAACATCAGCAGGACTTGTGTCGGCGCAGTGGTACGGTCCGACGGGGACATCCTCATATTTCACCGACAAAACCGGGGGCGAAGCACTTCCTGCGATACTGGCAGACGGAAGTGAAGATCAATGGGTACAGTATAAGATATACTTAACAAGTGACGGAGTAAATACCCCAATTCTCTCCGACATTACCCTCACCTACGTGGTCAACGGTACACCTGTTATAGAAAACGTATTGAATGACGGCGGTGGCGCACTTGACCAAGATGAAGATGGCGTCATTCGTTTACAATATGGCTCATTAGACATCGACAACACCACCAATGAAATATATTTCTTCTATGACATCGGGGTAACACTGGCAGACGAAGGAGGAGTACTCACAGCAGCTGATACAACAAATATTGTAGTAAACACATCCGCTTCTTTGCCGACATCAGGAACTATAATGATCAACAGAGAGACCATCGAATATACAAGCAACAGCACAAGCACCGCAACCCTCACAGGCATCACCCGAGAAGAATGGCCCGGAACTGTTTCATGGACAAGTTCTGCAGCAGAGCACACCAACGGCGCGACTGTGTATCTTCTTGGGTCCACAGCAAGTGGCACCGGCTCCAAAAGTGTAACTTCAGCTACAAGTACATTTACCGGAACCCTCTCTCCTGCAACAGACGTCAATGGCGCATATCTCACAGATGCAACGATCGCTGTTGCATCAAACGATGGAGAACTTGCAAATATGGTTGGCGTCGGTACATCATCTGGTTTCACTTTGGACACCACAGACCCTGCTTCAGGATCATTGTTGTACAATTCAGTGAATGATCAATTGACCATCTCCGTAACTGACAACTCTCCCACTGCCATGAAATTATCTAACAACAATGACTTGGGTGCGGACGGTGTAAATGCCGATTCTGGAAACTGGATCGCTTACGGTACCGACGGTAATGTTGACGGCTATGGCGATACTCCTCTTGCGGGTTCGGTCAACAAAAGCTGGATTGGCGATGGAAATGATATCGAAACGATCTACGCTCTATTTAAAGACAACAAAGGAAACGTGAGCGCAACCACTTCAGTGTCTACTCCACGTAAACCGGGCAATATCATTTACCGCGACGTCTCAAATATTGATACAGGGGATTATAAACTCTTTGTCGCATGGGGCGTGATCCCACTTCCTACTCCTGGGTTTGCTCATTACAAAGTGTATCGTTCTACCGGTGGTGCCTTTTCATTGTTCAGCACTATAACCGATCGCACCGAGAACTACTTCATTGATACAGGTCTTTCAACCACCACGGAGTATTCATATAAGCTCCACTCCGAAGACAATGATGGCAACCTATCCGATTATTCAGTAACCGTGGTTGATACGCCAAACGGTCAAGGAGGTTCCGACCTCACTCCTCCTACTGTATCTTCTGTTGCCGCAACCAATCTGATACCGCAAGGAGTTGAGATCAGTTGGACAACCGATGAGTTGGCAAACTCGACCGTTGGATATTCAATTGACATTGGATATGGAACAGAGGGTGGAAGTCCAACTATGACAACTTCACATTCGGTTATCTTGAGTAATTTAACTCCGGATACTTTGTACAATTACAGAGTAAAATCCGAAGATCCAACAGGTAATGCTTCAAACTGGTCTTCAGGTTATCAGTTCACAACTCCGCCGGGACCTGAGATCTCCAACGTAACGGTTACCGAAACAACGTCAGCTACCGCAAAAGTGCAGTGGATCACCGATGTGGCTGCCGACTCATACGTGGTGTACTCCGTCAATGCGAACATGGCAAGTTCCACCGAAGTGGGCACCGTAACAGATGTCACGAATCATTCCGTATCCCTCTCGGGTCTTACCGAAGGTGAAACATATTACTATTATGTAAAAAGTACTGACGCGAGTTCAAATACCTCAACAGACACGAACGCCGGCAACTACTACTCCTTTGTAACAACCATCGACAACACGGGGCCCGTGATATCGAGTGTGACCGTTGCAACAGTAAGTGATACGTCGGCAACTCTCACGTGGACAACCGATGAGAACAGTACTTCACAGGTAATGTATGGTGAGACAGTCGGTTATGGTGCGTCATCTACTCTCGACAGTACTTTAAGTATTCAACATTCAGTGACTCTAAGCGATCTTACCAAAGAAACACAGTACTACTTTAAAGTGTCATCAACCGATGCGGGATCGAACAATACCGAAGATGATAATGGCGGTGTCGGATATACGTTTGAGACGACAGACAATCCGGGAATAACACAGATCATAGAAGCTGATGCGCCACCGGTGTATGTTGATACGAGTGCGCCGAATGTGACAAGTGTTTCTGTCACAAATATCGGATCAACAACGGCAACTGTTTCGTGGACAACAGGTGAATCAGGTAACTCTCTTGTCTCATATGGAGGAAGTGTTTCATATGGATTTATTGATGGAAATATCTCTGATTCAACAAGAGCTCATGTGGTGGATCTACAGAGACTCTCCCCTGCCACCCTGTATCACTTCAAGACACTTTCCCGGGATACTTCGGGTAACCTAGGTATGTCATATGATCACACCTTTACCACACTTGACGCGGATGGTAGTGAGGTGGAGGGTGCGGAGCCGCCGTCGACCGAAGGAGAGG
>JAGLOS010000039.1 GCA_023137615.1 Minisyncoccota bacterium
CATTTTATTGGCTATCCGGAATGTAATATAAATCTTGCCCAAGCTGTGGTTTATATGGCTAAGAGTAAGAAAAGCAACGAGCTTTATGAAGCATATCAAAAAGTGGCCGAAGATGTTCGGAAATTTGGTAATCTCCCTGTACCACTTCATATTAGAAACGCACCAACAAAACTAATGAAAGACCTAAATTATGGCAAGGATTATAAATATTCTCCGGATTTTAAATATGAGGAAGATCAGGAATATTTACCGGAAAAATTAAAGAATAAAAAATACTTGAAATAGATCTTAGAACCTGTCTCCGATCTCATCGTAAAATTAATAATATGTGTCTTTGACACGGCTTGTCAGCTAAAAATCCAAAATTTTGGCTGCAAATTGTGAAAATCTCGTCAATATATCTCGATATCTTTCCTCCGTTTTCGCAATTTTCGCTCAAAATTTTGGATTTTGTAGCTCGACATGAGATCGGAGACAGGTTCTTAAATATTTCAGACAAAATTTTGTAAAAACAGTAAAGATCATTCTCCTCGAATTATACGGAGCAACTCTGTTTTTTTAAGTTCGAGAAGTTCTTTTGTGTCCGCTTCAACATTGAGCCGTAGATATGGTTCGGTATTCGAGGATCTGGCGCTAAACCACCAAGAAGAGTAGTCTATTTTTACACCGTCAAGTTCGCTGAGCTTGCCGTCCTTGTAAGTTTTTTTGAGTGCATTCATTACATTTTCTTTGTCTTCGACCTCGGTATTTATTTCACCGGATTGAAAATACCGCTGCACGGTCTTTGTAAGTTCGGAAAGAGATTTTCCGTTTTTTGCCAACAGGTTAAGCATAAGAATAACAGCATAACTCGCTGATTCTGCGGTAAAATTTTCTTTGAAATAATAGTGACCGGAAAGCTCTCCCGCAAAAATAGCTCCCTCCCGCTGCATTTGTTTTTTGATATAGGCATGTCCGACACGGCATTCATGAGCGATACCGCCATTTTCTTCTATGATCTCCCGCACCGCTTTGGTTGATCGCAGTCCACATAAGATGATCGAATCCGGATTTGTTTTAAGGATACTCTTGGACAGCAAAGCAGTAATGTAGTCCATGGGTACCACGTCTCCTTTTTCATCAATAAAGCCGACGCGATCTGCATCTCCATCGAAAGCGATACCAAGATCTGCTTTTTCTTCTATCACTTTTTTACGTAGCTCTGTAAGTGTTTCTACCTTGAGAGGATTTGCTTCGTGGTTGGGGAACGACATGTCTATGTTGTCAAAAATAGTTATGATGTCGAGATTTTTTGAAAGTTTTTCAAATAAAGGTAGTTCAACAATACCCATACCATTTGCCGGGTCAATAACCATTTTTAATTTTTTTCGACCCAGTTTTGAGAAGGATGCAAAATGGTCGATATACTCTTGTGTGCTATTGTGATGAGTAATGATGCCTTTATTTGCCGAGTCGGTAAATTCATTTTTTTCAACCAACTCCTGGATCTTTTTAAGTCCGCTTTCGATACCAATAGGTACCGCTTCTGCGTGTGTAAGTTTTAGTCCGTTATATTGTGATGTGTTGTGTGACGCTGTAAGGCAAGCGGCTCCGTCGACATCGAGTGTTCCTGAAGCAAAATATAGGATTGGGGTACTTACAATACCGATATCGATCACATTACATCCTTGATCGGTGATACCTCTTGCGAATGCCTCATAGAGTGCCGG
Source organism: Minisyncoccota bacterium (assembly GCA_023137615.1). Classification (GTDB taxonomy): domain Bacteria; phylum Patescibacteriota; class Minisyncoccia; order Phycocordibacterales; family JAGLOS01; genus JAGLOS01. Next base: position 1,710 of record JAGLOS010000039.1, read on the forward strand.
AGAAGATTCGCGCGCGCCACGACCAACAACAATGTTTTCCGCGCTAAGATATACGACGAATGCTCTGCCGATCTTGTAAATAATGTCCTCATTTATTTCGGTTGGATAGATCCCACGAATATCATAAGCTCTAAAAATTGATGTATTCATAAATATTATTTGGTTTATATTCTTATAGTGTACCATGAAGATAGACATGATATAGTAGGAGATAATGAAGGATGTGAAGATAGATAAGCTGGTGCGAACAAAGAGAAAAACAGTAGCGCTACAAATAAGTGACAGGGCGGAAGTTGTTATACGGGCACCCAGGTGGGTCTCAGTAAATTATATATTATCTTTTGTGAGTAAACACGCCGATTGGATAGAAAAACGAAAAAAAGAGATCAATAAAAAACAGGTGCGAACAAAAAAATTTGTTGATGGAGAAGAGTTTTTGTTTTTAGGAGAAAAATATGTATTGTTCAGAACTCTCCAAGGACCGTCCTTGGGGCGCGCGCGGTCTGTGGTGTTGGAGGGAGGTGTTTTGTATCTTCCCGAAAGCATTGATGACCCAAAAAGTGCGTTTGAGAAATGGTATAAGAAAAAAGCAAAAGAATATATCACCCGTAGGGTAAAAGAATTTGCTCGAGAAAACAACTTTGAATATAATAATATACGGATCACAAGTGCTAGAACCCGTTGGGGTTCGTGTAGTGGCAAAAAGAATCTCAGTTTCTCGTGGCGGCTCATACTTGCTCCTCAAAAGGTTGTTGATTATGTGATCGTTCACGAGCTTGCTCACCTGCGGCACATGAACCACTCCAAACTTTTTTGGCATCAGGTGGAACAACTGTGTCCTGCATATAAGGAGTATAAAAGATGGCTTAGAGACAAGGCGGAAAATTTGTCAGACATATAACTATATACCACAAAAAATGCTTGATCATGTGGTAAAAAGTGTGTAAAACTTTGTCTAAAATGAGGTTTTGTTGTGGTACAATAACTACTATGGGTAAGTTGTACTCGAAATAGTACTGTGTTTTTTGGATATAAAAAAAGCAAGCAAAAAGACATGAAAAAGACCCGCAAAACAACGAGGCGTTTTGGGTCTGTGTGTGTGGATAACAAAAATAAGATCATCTTTCTTCGTGAGAAGAAATGGCGTTTTGAGTTTACTTGTTCAGATGTATTTTCATTGCTTGGAAAGGGAACATATAGGGTTGCAATAGCTGGTATTTTTGCGGTGTCTGTGGCAGCAATAACTTTTTCACAAGTAAGTAGTGCAAAGTCTGTTCAATTTTATGCAGGTTCATGTCTGGGAGGATGGGAGAATCCTTATCTTGCGCAAGGGGCACCGGATGTTTTTTTGGGGTCTGATAAATGGTATGACTTTTCAAATTCTGCAATAAATTACAATATAAATGCCGATATATTTTGCGGAGGTTTTGACGGGGATGTGCCGGATGATGCTACCGTGGGGACAGCGGTGCTTTCATTTTCCATGTACGTGGGCGATATAGAAGAAACAGTTGATGGCGTTGTCGCGCGAAGGCCGGTGTCTGATATTGTTGTAGACCCTGAGGTTGTGGTTGATCCTGTTGCAGGGGTTGTTGAAGTGGGATCTCCTATGGATGTAATTCCAACCGACGAGGGTATAGAGGGAGATGTGCCCGCGGACGATTTGCTGGAATCGATAGAAGAAGATACTGTCGATACGGAGGATGAGGAAACCGGAGTGGACACCACCGTGTTAGATCCTACAGAGGGAACGATTGTGCTTGAAGGTGATGATTTTCTTTCACAGGTGGGGGCTATTTTGAATGCAACCGATGGGGAGGTGGTGTCTTTTACTCTTACGGAAGATGAGAGCGATGCAGAAGAGGAGGTGACTGTCGTAACGTCAGGAGACGATTTCTCCGGATCAGCTGCTGATATATTGGATGCGCCGGAAGGAGTTAATGTGGTTGTCACCGATGAGAGTATCGTAGATACCACTGTCGTCGAAGATAGTTTGTTGGATAGTTTGTACGATATTTTAGATGCGCCGGAAGGTAGCAGCGTTCAGATGACATTCCCCGATGATCCTGAGGTAGAGGTTGTGCCGGAAGAAGTGGAAGAAATAGCCATTGAAGAAAGTGTGCCGGAAAATGTTTTAGAGATAGTGCCGGAAGA
>JAGLOS010000004.1 GCA_023137615.1 Minisyncoccota bacterium
AGAGAGAGTGTCAGAAAAAGGGTCGGAAGAAAAGAGACCGCGGGACATAGAAAAAGGCAGTCCTTTTTCTTCTAAAACACCGGTCAAAACAGAGGCGGCGATAATATCAAAAAAATCTGTTGATATGGACAAGAAAAAGGAAGCCATCCCTCAAAAAGAGATCAAAAAAGATGAGGTTTTGAAACAAGAACAAGAACAGAAAGGAAGTGGGGATACGTTGAATGTTTCGGTTACCCAAGTTGTTCAAAATACCCGAAATCAAAAGGTAGTTGGATCTGTAGATACGTCTTCTAATTCATGGAAAATACCTGATGGAGATAAAGAACGCCTCGCTCTTTTGTGGCCGGATAAATATGGTGATGACGAAAAGAAAGATTCTACGGTACACGAAAAAGACGAAGTGAATGTTATCAAAAAAAGAGTCCCTGTTCCGGTGCCTTCTCCAAAAAAAGAGGACGAAAAAAGAGACGATATGGGCAAGAGAAAGGAGGTTAAAGACAGAGTTGAAGTTCCGGTGTATGGAGCGGCTGCAGACTATATCAAAAACACAAGAAAATTAGGATTTTCCAATAGTGAGATGAGAGGAGAACTTCTTCGTGTCGGGTGGAAAGAGACTGATGTCGATGCTGCCTTTAATGCGGTAGAGAAATAGTATTAGCGATAATTGAAAATACATGAAATTACTTATTAAGATTTCAGGAGAAGGTTTAAGTGAGGGGCAAGAAAAGTTTTCAGAGAAGATGCTTTCATCTGTTGCAGAGCAAGTAAAAACTTTGTTGGACCAAGGACATCAGATCGCGCTTGTTGTCGGTGGAGGTAATTTGTTTCGTGGCAAAGAATTGTCAGGCAAACTATCCATTGACCGCGCGACCGCTGATTATATTGGAATGCTTGCGACAGTACAAAATGCGTTGGTGCTTCGGGATTATTTTGAGAGCAAAGATATCAGTACGCGCGTATCGTCTGCGATCGGTATGCCGCAGGTATGTGAAGAATATATTCCAAAAAGAACACTGCGCCATATGAGTAAAGGACGGGTGGTGATCTTTGCCGCGGGACTTGGGATGCCGTATTTTTCGACAGATTCGTGTGCTGTGCAACGCTCTCTTGAGATCGGGGCGGAAATGCTTGTGATGGCAAAAAACGGTGTTGAGGGTATTTATTCCGCAGATCCAAAAAAGGATGAAAATGCAGAATTTATAAAACACATAACCGCAAAAGAAGTGGTTGAAAGAAATCTAAAAGTAGCGGATCTCTCTGCTATGGGCTTAGCGAAAGAAAACGGTTTGACAATCAAGATCGTTGCGAGCGACAAGATCGATCGTGCTCTTGACCCGGAGGTTGGTTCAACGATAGAGTCTTAAAAACAAGAGCATGTTGCTGCACGAGTTGAATGTTGAATTAATATTCAGCTACAGAAAAACCCGCCTATTTTGGCGGGTTTGAGCAGTTTAATTATTCAAGATTTTCTTTTGTCCAGTATCCGTTTATGTCAGTAGTTCGTATTTTTTTACACTTTTTACACCTTTTGTACACAGTTGTAAAATGGACACCAGTCTCACCCTCTTTGTATGGGATTGTCTTAATGATGTCCCATTGGTGAAAAAATAAAAAACAAAAAGGTTTTGCTTCTATTTTTGCCACTACTGTAGTAAGTAGTAAAAAGAATGTAGCGACAAGTATAACAACGGTAAGAAATGGATGAATGTGAAATTTCTCTGTGTTCAAAAAAAAGACAAATTCACAAACAGCAGGAATAACTCTATATAAGACAGCATAGACAAAAACAAAAGAGATAAAAGATACTATAATATTTTTTCCTTTCATAATATTTATTTTTTAAGGACCTATTAATACACAAATTTATAGCATTTTTTGTCTATAATGTCAACCCCTCATAGTACTTTCAATCTTCAAGTGCAACACCCGTAAGTTCTCAGCTTTTTGAAATATGTTGGTCGCAAAAAATCTTTTCTTGAAAAAACACCGTAAACAAAGTACTATGTACTTTATATGACCAAGGTAAATATTGATACAAAAAAGATCGAAGAGATGCTTACACGCAATGTAATGTTTCTCAAACCTCAAGATCAGCTCAAGGAGCAGTTGGAGGGTGGGAAGGTATTGCGTATAAAGTTTGGCGTTGATCCGACAGGAAATCGTATTCATGTAGGGCGTGCCGCCACTATTATGAAGCTGCGAGATTTTCAGGATATGGGACATCAGATAGTACTTATCATCGGTGATTTTACCGCACTTGTGGGTGATGCTTCAGACAAGATAAAAGAGCGCCCAATGCTCAAAAAAGAAGAGATCAAAGAGAATTTGAAGAATTATTTACAGGAGATCGGACGAGTAATAGACATAGACAAGTGTGAGATCAGATATAATTCGGAATGGTTGGGAAAACTTGATTTTAATGAGATCGCAGAGATCGCAAATAATTTCTCAGTGGCGGAGATGCTTGATCGTGAGAATTTCAGTAAACGATATAAAGATGGGGTACGTATAAGTTTGCGTGAATTCTTATACCCGCTTATGCAGGGGTATGATTCTGTTATGGTTGACGCGGATGTAGAGCTTGGCGGCAATGATCAGCTTTTTAATATGCTTGCGGGGCGCACAGTCCAAAAAGCATTCAAAAAATCACAGCAAAGTGTGATCGGCACCAAACTTTTAAATGCCGCCGATGGTACAAAGATGTCCACCTCGATCGGTAATTGCATCTTTGTAGATGAGTTGGCAAATGAAATGTTTGGTAAGATCATGTCCGGTAAAGACGAAGAAATGGAGACGTATTTTGAGGCGCTTACACGAGTGGATATGGATGAGGCACGGAAAATGATTGCGGATGATCCGCGTAATGCAAAAGCATGGCTTGCAAAAGAGATCGTGGCATTCTTTCACGACGAAAAAGCGGCGGAAAAAGCAGAGGAAGAATTTAATACGATATTTAGAGATAAAGGCAAACCCGAAGAGATATCGAAAGTAGAAGCGAAAGAGGGTATTGAACTTCTTGATTTTATGGTTGAGGCGCATTTGATTGTAAGTAAAACAGAGGGGCGACACCTCTTAGAGCAAAACGGTGTGAAAGTAAATGAGGAAGTGGTTACGGCGCAAGACAAAGTACTTATGGATAATGACGAGATCCGTGTCGGCAAGCGACGTTGGGCGATCGTCAAACTAACATAGTAAAATTTATGACATTAAACGAGATCAGAGAACGATACCTGAAATTTTTTAAAGATAAAGAACACGCGATCATTCCATCCGCGCCTTTAGTGCCGGAGAATGATCCGTCCACTCTTTTTACGGGTTCGGGGATGCAGCCGCTTATCACATATCTTTTGGGCGAGAAACATCCGGAAGGAACGCGACTTGTTGATTCACAAAAATGTTTTCGCGCCGAAGATATCGAAGACGTGGGGGACAATCGCCATACGACTTTTTTTGAAATGCTGGGCAATTGGTCTTTGGGTGACTATTTCAAAAAAGAGCAGATTCCGTGGATCTTTGAATTTTTAACAAAAGAGGTCGGGCTTGATCCGAAGCGGCTTTATGTCACGGTGTTTTCCGGCGACGAAGAAAATAATATTCCAAGAGACGATGAATCTGTCGCAATATGGAAAGAATTGTTTGAAAAAGAGGGAATTGATGCAAAGGTAGTTAAGCTTCTTACGGAAAAAGAGGGAGGAGAGCTTGGAATGCAGGGTGGGCGAATTTTTTATTATGATGCCGGAAAGAATTGGTGGAGTCGCTCCGGTGTGCCGGGCAACATGCCTGCGGGAGAGCCGGGAGGTCCAGACTCGGAAATATTTTATGACTATGATGAAGACAAGCACGATACTGCCTTTGGGGAACATTGTCATCCTAACTGTGATTGCGGACGTTTTGTGGAGCTGGGTAACAGCGTGTTCATGGAATACAAAAAAAATGAAGACGGTACTTTCTCAAAAATGGAACAGCAAAATGTTGATTTTGGCGGAGGACTCGAAAGAATTGCTGCGGCATCTATTGATGAACAAGATGTGTTTAAGGTTGATGCATTAAAAGTGATCACAGATAGAATAGAAGAATTGTCCGGCACTTCTTATGACGATCCGGAGCTTACTGTGTCGTATCGTGTTGTGGCAGATCATTTGCGCGGAGCGGTGTTTATGATAGGCGATGGTGTTGTTCCGTCCAATACCGAAGCAGGATACTTTACGCGGCGGCTTATACGCCGCGCCGTGCGACATATGGATCTTATAGGCATGAAAGAAAACACTCTTTTTACTATTGTGTCGATCATTGTTGAAAAGTACAAAGAGCAATATCCGAATCTTACTGAAAAATTGTCCGTGATCGAAGGTGAGATTAAGGATGAAGAAAAGAAATTCAGGAAGACTCTTGAAAAAGGATTAAGAGAGTTTGAGAAGTTAAGTGCGAAAGATATTTCAGGACATGACGCGTTCATACTTTTCTCAACTTACGGTTTTCCGTTGGAGCTTACGTTGGAATTGGCTGGGGAGAAAGGAGTTAAGGTTGACAAGGGAACGTTTAATGAAGAAATGAAAAAACACCAAAAGCTTTCACGTACCGCAAGTGTGGGCAAATTCAAAGGCGGTCTTGCTGATTCTTCCGGGGAGACTACAAAACTTCATACCGCGGCGCACTTGCTTTTAGAATCGTTGCGCAGAGTTCTCGGCGACGATGTTTACCAAAAGGGAAGTAACATAAACGCGGAGAGATTGCGATTTGATTTTTCACATCCGGGAAAATTGACTGATGAAGAAAAACAGAAAACTGAGGATATGGTGAACGAGCAAATTCAAAAAAAACTTTCTGTAAATTGTGAGGAGATGAGTTTGGACGAAGCAAAAAAGATTGGTGCGATGGGCGTCTTTGAAAATAAATATGGCGAAAAAGTAAAAGTTTATTCTATCGGCGCAGGTGATGATATATATAGTAAAGAGATCTGTGGCGGACCGCATGTGGGAAATACAAGTGAACTCGGACATTTTCGGATAAAAAAACAAAAAGCATCATCCGCCGGAGTGCGACGGATCAAAGCGGTCTTGGAATAAACAAAGGGGTCAGACACCTTTGTTTTATTTAATTTGTGGTGTGGTATTATTTTGTCTGTCTGTCTTTTTATCAATATATTAAATAAAAAGACCGAATACTTTTTTGTCTACCCAATGAAATATTTAACTGCTTACGTCTATATGATTTATTCTCAGTCGGGATGTTAAATAAATTATACCATACTTTTTAAAAAACAAAGGTGTCTGACCCCTTTTTCCAATACGGTTCTTTGTAATTAAATATAAAAATTATGGAAATACTTTCTTTTATTCCTGTCTTTTTTTATTATTGTTTATTGTATGTGTGGCGGCAGCGTTGAACAGTTTGTGGCACCCATTTCTATTGTCAAAGTAGAAGGAGCTCGGAATCTCCAAATTTGCCAAGAAGGAGAATGTATTAATGTACCTAAAGGTACTCATATTCCCCAAAAACCGCAACTACAACAGTTTCTCTCCTAACATCCGAGAGTTGCCCTACAGGAGAAATAACAAAAGGTGGTTTTGTTGAACTAGCGTATTAATATAACAGTTTAACAAAAGTAAGAGCACTCTATCGAAAGATGGGGTGTTTTTTTGATATAGAACTATCCACACCCATTGTGTCTTACGATACGGCGGGTTTTTGGTTATGTGCTACAATTATATATATTTATGGGACTTTTTTCTTCAAGCAAAAAAGATGAAGTTGTGGTGATACTTGATATTGGCTCCGGTAGTGTCGGTGCCGCACTTGTTTCTCTCGGTGAAGGACATAAGCCAAAGGTAGTGTATTCAGTTCGTGAAGATATATTATTTCAAGATGAGTTCAAATTTGATAGGTTCTTATCTTCAATGCTGAAAACAACAGAGAGTGTACTTGGAAAACTCCAAAAGAAATCTTCCGTAAAAGTTAAAAATATGTACTGTGTACTGTCAGCGCCATGGTACGTCTCACGCGCTAAAATAGTTGGGATAAAGAGTGCAAAGCCGGTTGTTTTTACAAAAAAGAAAATTGACGATCTTATAAAAAAAGAAATTGATGGCATAAAAAAAGATTTTGATACACGCTATAAGGATTTGACAAAATTCGGCGCGGAAATCATTGAAGTGGAGAATATTTTTATGAAACTCAATGGGTATGCGACAAATGATCCTTTCGGAAAATCCGCGGAGAGTTTTGAGGCGCATTTATATATAAGTATGAGTTCTCAGCAGGTAATAAAAGCGATCAAGGAAAAAGTTAATAAAACATTTGCTGTACGCAACCTGATGTTTCATTCTTTCTCATTATCTGCGTTCAGTACATTGAGAGATATGTATTCTAATTTAAATGACTTCACATTTATGGATATAAGCGGTGAAATGACTGAGATGTCTGTCGTGCGACAGGGAGCACTTATCGAAACGGTATCTTTCTCACTTGGGAAAAATTTTATTCTTCGTGCGATAGCGAGTCATCTAGGGACAGTGTCTGATGATGCGTTGTCTTCTTTTGCTCTTCATATGGACGAAAAGATGTCTGGAGAATCAAAGAAAAAAATGGTTAGTACGCTCGAATTTGTGCAAAAAGAATGGCTTGATGCTTTTAGAAAAAATCTTATATCGTTGTCTGCACGCACGGTGCTTCCCGGAAAGATCTTCATTATTACCGATACACCATTTGGACAATGGTTTTCTGGTGTTTTAAAAGAGGGAAACTATAGCAAAGTTTCTTTAATGGGAGATACTTTTGATGCGGAGGTGATAAATCCCAAGGTTCTTGCGAAATTTGTCCAGTTTGATCTTAATGTTACACGAGACTCTTTTATAATAATAGAGAGTCTTTTTGTTCATCGTCTCCTGAATTTTTCTGGAGGATAAGAGCAAGTTGCAAAAAAAGTCTTCAAATTGTCGATTTTTTGATATAATAACTTATGAGTGTAAATATATAATTACTGTTAATATTTTAGTAGGCATATGCAAAAAAAAGTTTTACAAGACATACAAGCGCCTCATACGGAGGAGGCGGAAGAAATGAGCGAAGAGGGTACTCGCCCAAAAAGAAAATGGGATTATGGTAGTGGAGATATTGGTATTATGAGTAAGAATAAAAAAGCCAGTGAAGAGAATGAGGTTGCAGATAGCGACTCTTATGATAACGATGAAGAGGAAGAAGAGTCATACTCATCTTCGCCACAGTATTATGGTGTTGGAGGGCGCAAGGGTGGTGGCGGAGGTCTTTTAGGATTTTCGCGTATGTGGTGGGCTGTTATCATCGGAGTGACTGCTCTTATTTTGTTTGTTTTGGTCTGGTCAATGTTTGCGACCGCCAATGTGCGAGTTGTGTTATCGCAGCAAACAACAACGCTTAATGACAGTTTTAACGCGGTGCGTAGCGTTGGCGAAGACGATGGAGTTGTATATCAGATCGTAAAACTTCAGGAGACGATGACACAAGACGTTGCATCAACTGGTGAAGAAGATGTTGAAAGAAAGGCGTCCGGACAGATCATTGTATACAGTGAGCATGGCGACATATTGAGGCTTATCGTGAATACCCGCTTCCAATCACCTGACGGCAAGATATATCGTGTTAATAAGGCAATCGTTGTTCCCGGTGCAAAGAAAGACACCGAAGGCAACCTTGTACCGGGAAGTCTTGAGGTGACGGTGTATGCGGATGAACCCGGCGAAGAGTACAATAATGGCGGTATTGTCGACTTCACCGTGCCGGGACTTCTTGGACAAGAACTATATGACAAAGTATATGCTCGATCAAAAACAGAGATAATAGGTGGTTTTGATGGTGTACTGAAGTATGCATCGGAAGAAGATATAGAGAACGCCTCGAGAGAGTTGCGCCAGAAAGTTCGAGAGAAATTATTGGCGAACATAGGAGGTACTATTGGTGATGATCGAATATTATATGATGATACGATATTTATTGATTTCACTACGGATGTGCCGACAGATGTTTCTGGAAATGGTATGTTGGCGGTAAAAGAGACAGGTCTTCTACGCGCTTTTGTGTTTGATCGTAAAGAATTGAGTAGCGCTATTGCGAAAAAGAGTCTTAGCTCGTTCGACGGAAGTGTTGTTGTGGTCAAAAATTTGAATGAGATGACGTTTGTTTTTGAAGAAAAGGACGAATTTGACACCAATATATCAGACGCATTTACTTTCATGCTTTCCGGTGACCCTCATGTGGTCTGGGAGATAGATACAGCCCTATTGAAGAATGATCTTGCGGGTCTATCAGAAGATGAGATATCAAACGTAATTAAGAATCACTCAAGTATCCGTAAGATCACTAAAAGTATTAAGCCGTTTTGGAAAAGTTCGTTTCCGGATAATCCGGACGCAATCACCATAGAAGAGGTGCTTGAATAGGTGGCGATAGAGGATTACTCTTTTGGGTTGTTGTGGGGTCAACTTTCACACCTCACACCTTTTTATTAGCTCCTCGGCTCGGGAATGTAAAAGTTACGCTTCGCTCCACTTTTACATTCCGCTCGCTCTACTTCGCTAATAAAAGATCCAATGAGTGGACAGAACCTGTAAGGTTTGCTCTGGGGTTTAATGCCTGTTATAAAGGTTGTGGGGGTTGACTTTATTAAGTAATTTGCTACTATACGCATTACGCAATGCAGAACAATAATGTAAAAGATGAACTCGAAATAGGTACTGTCATAGAGGCCTTACCTAACGCAATGTTTCGAGTTGAATTTGAAGGAGAAGAAGGATCTAAGATAGCATATCTTGCAGGAAAGATGCGACGGTTTCGGATAAAGGTTCTCGTAGGCGACAAAGTTTCTGTTCGTCTTGATCCTTATGGCGGAAAAGGGCGGATCGAACGTAGATTATAATGAGGAAATAGATTTCGATCTGTAACACAAAGAATGTTGCATTAAATGTTGTTATCGGTTATTATATTTTTTGCTCCATAAAAGAAATAATATATTTCATGAAAGTTAAAGCATCAGTCAAAAAGATCTGTCCAAAGTGTAAAACGGTCCGAAGAAAGGGTCGTTTGTATGTTATTTGTCCGGGAAATGCCCGCCATAAACAGCGACAAGGATAGACAGTAGTTGATAAGTTAGTAAGTTTTTAAGTTGATAAGTTACCACGTTTATATATGAGAATCCTAGGAGTTACAATACCCGATAATAAAAGATTAGAGATGGGACTTACCGCCGTATTTGGCATTGGCCGTACTCGAGCGCAAAAGATACTTGACGAAGCAAAGATCGACCATGGAAAAAAAGCAAAAGATCTTTCGTCTGATGAAGAAAATAAGATACGTACAATAATAGAGAGTGGTTCAAAGGTTGAAGGAGATCTAAAAAGAGAGACCTCAATGAATATAAAACGCTTGAAAGACATTCGTGCGTATCGAGGTATTCGACACGAACGTCGGTTGCCGGTACGAGGTCAGAATTCAAAGACAAATTCACGAACTGTTCGTGGAAATGTCCGAAATACCATGGGTTCAGGACGTCGAAAAACTGAGAAGACTTAAATAGGATCGTAGATGTTATAAGGTTGGAAAATTATAAAGTTTTGATATGGGAAAAAAACGTATTGTAAAAAAAGGAGGAAACACTGTTGACGAGGGATTGAAATCTCGTTCTTTGTCTCGTGTACCGAAAAAGAAATTAGTTGCCGGAACGCTCTATGTACAGTCTACATACAACAACACGAAGCTTCTTCTTGCTGATAAAAAAGGAAATGCGATCCTTTCTGCGTCGTCCGGATCTCTTGGCTTCAAGGGTGCAAAAAAAGGGACGCCATTTGCGGCAGCGAAAGTGGGGGAGCTTTTGGGAGAAAAAGCATCTCTTATGGGTGTAAAAGAAGTTGATGCCATTGTAAAAGGTGTTGGTTCGGGACGTGAATCAGCTATCCGTGCATTTACTTCAAAGAATATTAATTTAACAGCAATTATAGACAGAACACCGGTGCCGCACAATGGTCCGAGACCGCGTAAAGCACGACGTGTATAAGTTTTAGTATTATTTACGGTTTATGATTATCGAGAAAAAATGTAAAAAATGCCGACGAGCTGGTGAAAAACTCTTTTTAAAGGGAGAAAAATGTTTTACGCCAAAATGTGTTTTTGAGAAAAAGCCGTTTCCCCCGGGATTACCGCTTTCTGCGAGAAAACATCGTTCAATGATGACTGAGTATGGTATACAGCTTAAAGAAAAACAGAAAGTTCGAAATGTATATCGTTTGAGCGAAAAGCAGTTTTCAGCATATGTAAAGAATGCCGCAAGCGTCAAGGATATTGCGCCAACGGAACAGTTGTTCAGAAATCTTGAAACACGTCTGGATAATGTAGCATTTCGACTTGGTTTTGCGAATTCACGACCTCTTGCGCGTCAGATCGTTTCTCATGGACACCTTACTGTAAATGGACGGCGTGTAGATATTCCTTCATACAAACTTCGAAAGGATGATGTGGTAGAGCTTCGAGAACAAAGCAAAGCGAAACCCCTTTTTGCGGACCTTGTTGAGAAGCTTCAGAAACATACGGCACCATCTTGGTTGAAGCTTGATGCAAAGAAGATGCAGGGCGTGATCCAAGGAGATCCATCATTAGAGCATTCTGATATGACATTTAATTTAACCTCTGTCATGGAGTATTACAGTCGATAGTTCAAACTTGCAATTTGTGAGAAATATAGTATAATTTTCACACATTATTTTTTTATTTTGGGCTTAAAAACCCGTATTAATTACTAGAATAATTAACATAATCAAATCAATTTACTATGAATGATTATAATATAGTACTTCCGTCAAAACCAAAAGTTGTTTCAGAGGAAAAACTGATCGGAAAATATGAAATTGACGGACTATACCCGGGGTATGGTCATACTCTTGGAAATTCTCTACGACGGATCATCCTTTCCTCGTTGCATGGTGCCGCTATCACAATGGTAAAGATCGAAGGGGCCCAACATGAGTTCTCAACTATCGATGGAGTAAAAGAAGATGTTGTTACTATCCTGCTTAACCTAAAGAGGGTTCGTTTTAAACTTCTTACTGATGAACCACAGACGGTAACTCTTTCTGTAAAGGGAATAAAGGATGTTACTGCGGCAGATTGTGACGTACAGGGACAAGTGGAAGTGTTAAATCCAAAACAACATATTGCAACACTTACCAATAAAAACGCATCACTTACGATCGAATTGCGTGTTCAAAAAGGTCTTGGATATGTCTCAAAAGAGAATCTTCACACTGAAAAAGTTGAGATCGGTTCTATCGCCCTTGATGCAATATTTACCCCGATTCGACGAGTTAATTATGAGGTTGAGAATATGCGTGTCGGAGACAGAACAGATTATAATCGATTGCATATTACGATCGAAACAGATGGTACTATGACGCCTCGAGAAGCATTGGAAAGCTCTATTGAGATCATGATCAATCAGTTTAAAGCTATTATTGGTTTTCAAGAAGAGGAAGAAGAGGTCTTGGAAGAGGTTGAAGAGAAAAAAGAAGAGGTTGAAGAGATCGATAGTGAATTTCTTAAAACTCGAATTGATACACTTGATCTTTCGACACGTACCGCCAACGCACTTGATGCGGCAAATATTCGTACTATTGGCGGGTTGGCGCGAAAAAAAGCAAGTGACCTCTTGGCATTTGACGGTCTTGGAGAAAAAGGTCTTGGGGAAATAAAAAGCATTTTAAGTGAACATAATATTACACTAAAGGACTAAAATATTAATTAATAACAATCATGAGACATCACGTAGGCAATAGAAAATTCGGAAGACAGACAGATGAGAGGCGAGCATTTATGCGTTCTCTTGCGATTGCGCTTATTGAAAATGGCAAGATCAAAACAACAGAGGCACGCGCCAAAGAACTTCGACCTTTCATTGAGAAGCTTGTAACAAAAGGACGAAAAGGTACTCTTGCTTCACGACGCCTTATCATTGCGCGTCTTGGTGGCGAGCATGGTGTGAAAAAGTTATGTGACGATATTTCTCCGAAGTATAAAGATAGAAAAGGTGGTTATACACGTATTACAAAACTTCCAAGTCGACCGGGAGATGCCAGTAGTATGGCTGTGATCGAATTTGTTTAGTAAATTGGTAAGAATTTGATATATTGAAAAAATATGAAAGAGTATACGATAGACGCGACGAATAAAGCTGTAGGACGTGTTGCAACAGAGGCGGCGGTTTTACTTATGGGTAAAAATACCCCTGAATTTCGAAAAAATATTGCACCGGATGTAAAAGTCACGATCGAAAATGCGTCAAAAGTAAAATATAATCCGAAAAAATTAAAACAAAAACTATATCAGCGATACTCGGGATATCCCGGTGGTAGAAAAGAGAGGACCATGGAAGAGCAGATCGGGGTAAAAGGATATCAGGGAATTTTTGAAAAGGCAGTGTATGGAATGTTGCCTGTGAATAAATTACGAAGTGTATTAATGAAAAAATTAACAGTAACAGACTAATATGACAGAAGTTGTAAATAAAATTAATATTGATGGGATCGAAGGTGTATCAACCACACGTAAAGAGTTGGCAGACGGAGAATACATCGAAACGGTTGGTCGTCGCAAAACAGCGGCTGCGCGTGTTCGTATTACTCCCGCTTCAAAAAATACTTTTACAGTAAATGGTAAAACACTCAAATCGTATTTTCCAACACCCGTTCTTCAGACAACCGCCAAAAGTTCTCTTTCTAACTCGGGTATTGATACTAAATTTAACATTACTGTTATGGTAAAGGGCGGGGGTTCATCCGCGCAGGCCGAGGCGGTACGACATGGTGTGTCTCGAGCGCTTGTTGAATTTGATGGTGAACTCAGAAAGGCACTTAAAAAGTTAGGATATCTTAAACGAGATCCAAGAAAGAAAGAGCGAAAGAAATTTGGACTCAAAAAGGCACGAAAGGCGCCACAATGGTCGAAACGATAGTTACTTCTCGTCGTTATTCTTTTTTGTTTGAAGGGTTCATGAAGTGATGTAGATCTGAGTAATAGTTTAACAATTAAAACTCATACGTTTTACCTATGTCTAAAAAGGAAACAAAAAAAATCAGTCAGAAAGATCAAGAGAAATTTGATAGCGCTATAAAAAGCGAGTATACTGATGATGTTGAATTTACTGAAGAGGGAAGCGTTGGTAATGACACTATAAAAAAACTCCGTAAAAAATTAGCGGATTGTCAAAAAGAAAAACAAGAACATTTTGACAATTTACATCGTGCCAAAGCCGATTTTATAAATGCGCGAAAAGACCTGCACGAACAAACGAAAAAGGAAGTATCACAAGCACAAGGGGCAACGATAGAAGAGCTTTTGCCTGTGATAGATAGTTTTGATAGCGCTTTTGCAAATAAGGACGCATGGGAAAAGGTTGATAAGAATTGGCGTATCGGTGTCGAGTATATTCATTCACAATTTCTCGATATTCTAAAAAACTCCGGTCTTTCAGTTGTCGACCCGACCGGAGAAGTTTTTGATCCGAGTTTACATGTGTCTGTTGAAATGGTTGAGACGGATGATCCTAAAAAGGAAGATCGTGTGGCGGAAATTGTGCAAATGGGATATCAGATAGAAAACAGGATGATACGGCTACCAAAAGTAAAGGTTTTTTCGTATAAAAGCAGCAAAGAAGGCAAGTAATTATTCTTTTTACTAATTAGTGATTATTGGAAATTAATATATAAAAAACTATGGGAAAAATTTTAGGTATTGATCTTGGAACAACAAATTCTGCTATGGCGACCATGGAAGCGGGTGAGCCAAAAATAATTGAAAACTCCGACGGGGCGCGTACGACACCTTCAGTTGTTGCTTTGTCTAAAAAGAAAGAACGATTGGTTGGGTCCTTGGCAAAAAATCAAGCCGTTATGAATCCAAACAATACACTTTTTGGTATTAAACGACTCATAGGGCATGATTTTGATGATGAAGTGGTGCAAAAAGATATTCAAGTGGTACCGTTTAAGATCGAAAAATCAAAAAGTGGTGGTGTTGAGGTTAAGATGGGGGATAAATCACATCGACCGGAAGAGGTGTCTGCCATGATGTTGCAGAAATTAAAAAGCGATGCAGAAGCGAAGGTTGGTGAAAAGATAACCGAAGCTGTGATCACAGTGCCTGCATATTTTGATGACTCACAAAGAAAAGCAACAAAAGACGCGGGGAAAATTGCCGGTTTTGACGTAAAACGCATTATCAACGAACCTACGGCAGCAGCTCTTGCGTATGGTTTTAATAAGAAAAAAGATGAGCAGATCGTTGTGTACGATTTTGGCGGCGGAACGTTTGATGTCTCTGTCCTTGAGATAGGAGATAATGTTATTGAGGTAAAATCAACTGATGGTGACGCTCATATGGGAGGTGAGGATATTGATCAGAAGATCGTACTTTGGATCGTTGCAGAGTTTAAAAAAGAGAATGGCATTGATATAGGGAAAGATACTTCGGTATTACAGAGACTCAAAGAGGCGGCTGAAAAAGCAAAGCACGAACTTTCCTCCAAGAGTGAAGCGGAGATAAACATCCCGTTTATTACAGCAGATGACTCAGGACCAAAACATCTTCTTTTAAAACTTTCTCGAGCAAAATTGGAGGAGCTCTCCGATGAATTCATCAAACAGTCTATTGAGATAACAAAGCGTGCTATTGAAGCATCTCCATTTAGTAAAGAAGAGATCGATGAAGTGATCTTGGTTGGTGGACAGACGAGAATGCCCGCTATCTTTGAAGCAGTGAAGCAATTTTTCGGTAAAGACCCAAACAGATCGATCAATCCGGATGAGGTTGTTGCGATGGGTGCTGCTATTCAGGCCGGCATATTACAGGGAGACGTACAGGATATGATACTTCTTGATGTTACTCCACTATCTTTAGGTATTGAAACCATGGGAGGTGTAGCTACAAAATTAGTAACAAAGAATACAACGATCCCGACGTCAGGATCACAAGTGTTTTCAACCGCAGCAGACAATCAGACCAGCGTTGAAGTACATGTTGTTCAAGGTGAGCGTGAAATGGCGGTTGATAACAAAAGTTTAGGGCGTTTCATTTTGGACGGTGTACCACCCGCTCCCCGCGGCATTCCTCAGATCGAAGTGGTGTGTGATATTGATGCAAACGGTACCGTAACTGTGGGCGCAAAAGAAAAAACGACAGGCAAAGAGCAATCTATTACAATTCAAAGTTCCACTCTTTCAGAAGAAGAGGTAGAGCGCATGAAGAAAGACGCTGAAGAAAATGAAGAAGCAGACAAAAAGAAAAAAGAGCTGGCTGAGGTAAAAAATATGTCTGAACAGCTTGCATATACGGCAGAGAAAGCATTAAAAGACGGAGGGGACAAAGTTCCTGCGGATGTCAAAAGTGCTGTGGAAGACAAGATCAAAACCGTACGGGAGGTTGTTGATAAGGATGATCTAGATGCTAGTAAAAAGGCAACGGAGGAACTTTCTACGGAAATGCAAAAAATTGGTGAAGCTATGCAAAAGGCGGCTGCTCCGGAAGAATCGACATCAAGTAAAGAATCTCCAAAAGGTGAAAAGCAGAATGATGGTTCTGTTAAAGATGCTGAGTTTGAAGAAAAGAAACCAGACGATGGATCGTCAGACGATAAAAAAGAAGCATAAAACAAAGATCACAGTTTTTTAACGCAGTGAGTTTATGTTCTCTTGAAGCTTCTTGTAATATGGAAGATGAGATATTATGCGTAGGATAGTTGATCGTTTTGTGGTATAAAAGGATATATAATATGAAAAATAAAGACTATTATAATGTTTTGGGCGTTGACAAAAAGGCATCAAAAGAAGATATAAAAAAGAGTTATAGAAAACTTGTTCATAAGTATCATCCTGATAAAGAAGGCGGAAATGAAGCGAAATTTAAAGAGGCAAGTGAGGCCTACTCTGTCCTGTCTGATGATAAAAGACGAGCAGAATACGATACATATGGACACGTCTTTAATGGTGCTGACGGAGCGCAGGGCGCGGGTTATGGTGGTTTTGAAGGTTTCGGACAAGGACAAGGATTTCAGGATTTTGATCTGGGGGATATTTTCGGAGATTTTTTTGGCGGTGGGCAAGGTAGAGCACGCGCTCGACGTGGACGGGATATTTCGATTGATCTGGAAATCCCATTTACCGAGGCGATCTTTGGTACCAACCGTACCGTTTTGTTAAATAAAACAAGTACCTGTGGTGCATGTAAAGGAAGCGGCGCAGAGGAAGGTTCCGGTACTGAGACATGTACGACGTGTAATGGACAGGGTAAGATCCATGAAACACGGCAGTCGTTTTTAGGGGCGGTTTCAACGACACGAGAATGTGGCGTATGTCACGGAACCGGTTCTGTACCAAAAGTCAGGTGTAAGAAATGTGCCGGGCTTGGTGTTAATAAGGGACAAAATGAGATCAAAATAAAGATTCCGTCGGGTATTCAAAATGGTGAAATGATACGTATGACAGGTGCCGGAGAGGCGATCTCATATGGAGTCCCGGGAGATCTGTATGCAAAGATCCACGTTAAACCACATTCACAGTTCATACGAGAAGGAGACAATCTTATTATGGACCTTGATATCAAACTTACCGATGCGTTGCTCGGTGCGGAATATGAGATTCGAGCAATAGACGACAAGTTGATCAAGCTTAAGGTTCCTGCCGGAGTAACGGTTGGAGAAACCCTTCGGGTGCGAGGGAAGGGGGTACCCGTCGAAGGAAGAAAGACGGGAGATCTTATGGTAAAACTTCATATCAAAATGCCGCTTAAAATGTCACGGTCAGCTAAAAAATTGATCGGGGAACTCAAAAAAGAGGGAATGTGATCGGGGTAAACAAAAAAGATCGTGATCGGAAATAAATTTATTGAACAATTAGATACAAAAACAAAATATTATGAAGATCCGATCATTGTTGCAAAAGTAGATATTTTACATAGTAAACAATAAATTTATATGGATTCTTACAATACACTAATCTTTCTTAGCTTGTCTATAGTGGGAACAGTTCTTGTAATTTTTGTAACATATACAATACTCAAACATCGTCTTTTTAATATGAAAGTATTTGTTGTGGGGTATTTTTCATTTTTTATATCGTTGATCTTTCTTATCCAATTCTTAACTTCGTCGGGCGGAGCAAAAAGGGTGATAAGTGGTTCTCTGTTCATAATGACGGTATTATTTGGGATCAAACTTGTTAAAAGTACCATTAAAGATATTGAAGATCGCAAGTATATTGAAGAACTTGGTGATGATCTGGTTGTGGTAAATGAACAACTGCGTCAAAAAGACAAACAAAAGTCAGATTTTATATCAATTGCTTCTCATCAACTACGCACTCCTTTGACTGCTATTAAAGGATATTCGTCACTTATTCTTGAAGGCTCATTTGGTGATGTCGCAGATAAACCGCGTGAAGAGATACAAAAAATATTTGAGGCGAGCCAACGTATGGTGATGATCGTTGAAAATTTTTTGACAATGTCGAGTATTGAAAGAGGTAGAATGTTTTATAAATTTGAAGTACTTGATCTGCAGAAGATCTCAAAAGAGGTAGTAGAGGAAATGAGAGTAGTTGCAGATGAGCATGGCATTGAATTGCGCTTTAATGAAGATACGGGATCAACCTATCCTGTACGTGCGGATAACACAAAAATAAGACAAGTTGTGCACAATTTGCTGGATGATTCCATTCGGCATACTCAAGAAGGGTTTGTTACGGTTTCTCTTTCATGTTCTCAACACGGTGATCATATTACACTTGCAATATCAGATACCGGTAAAGGTGCTACAAGAGAAAAGCTTAAGCAATTGTTCAGAAAATGCGAGTCGGATATTTGCATAGACAAAACACACAAAGAAACAGGAGCAGAGCTCTTTATTGCAAAAGAGATCGTGAAAGCGCATCGTGGTAAAATATGGGCAGAATCAGAAGGTGTTGGTATGGGGCTCACGTTTTTTATAGAATTACCACAGGTAAAAGAAAAGGTTTTAACATAATATGGAACAAATTCCACTACAATTATACACGGTTCTTTATCTTACTCTTGCAATGGCAAGCGCTGTTGTGGGTATGCTTGTATTTAGTCGAGACAAAAAAAGACCGTCAAACATATTCTTTTTAGCCCTTGCTGTATCTATTGGTCTATGGTTTGCTTCTGTCGCCGTTCGTATGGGTGATATTTTTGTTCCTCCGGATTCATTTAATGTTGTACTCCCGTATATTTTTATAGTATTAACTTCTTTATTCTTTCTGCTTTTCGCACTCACGTTTACACAAAAAAGAATGTGCATTTCAAACGCCGCTACCGTGCTTATTTTTTCGCCATATGCTCTTATCACACTCATCTTATATTTTTTTCCTTTATACATAGTGAAAATTTCAAACAATGGCTGCGAAAAGGGACCTCTTTATTGGGTTTTTGTCGTATATGTGATCGGATACGTTGTTGCAGGTTTATTTTTGCTTTTTAAAAGGTATCAAGCAAGTGCCGGTGTGTTCAAATCAATATTGCGTTCCATAATTTGGATCGTCGGGGGTGGACTTTTCACTTTGTTTATAACTACTATTATTTACATTTTATCAAACAATGAATTGTTCCGTCTTCTTGGATATTTGTCTGTGTGTGCTGTTCTTATTGGGGTTGGTTTTAAGATCATGCAATATCATAGGTGGCGAATAAAGCCATTTCTTACTGAACTGTCTGTGTTGTTCATGTCGTTATCTCTTATCGTACAGATGTTTTTTGGGAATACCTCAGAGGTTTTGCTGAATACTGCAATTTTGTTTTTCTTTATTATTTCAGGATATTTCTTGGTCAAAAGTATCAGTCGTGAAGCTCGAGTGCAAGATGAGATAGAGAAGCTCGTGAAGGATCTTACTGATGTTAACGAGCAACTGCAGATACTTGATAAAAGAAAATCAGAATTTGTGAAAATATCGGCGTACCATTTGAAGGACCCTCTCATAGCTATCAAAGGGCATGCTTCAATGGTCCTTGAAGAATCGTCTGAAAAAGATATAAACAAAAACACCAGAGAGGCAACCCAAAAGATATTTAAAGCAAGTGAGAGGTTGATGAGCATTATTGGTGATTTTGTGAACATATCAAATATTGAGGGCGGAAAGATGGAATATATTTTTGAAGAGATTGATGTTAAGGAGTTAACCGAAAGTGTTTTAGAGGAAATGAAAACTATGATCGAAAGGTCGGGTCTTGATGTGTCATTTGATACTGATGAGAGTACAGGATATGAAGTTGTGGCAGACTCAGAGAAACTTCGTCAGGTGGTCTTAAATTTAACAGACAATGCTATTAAATATACTCCGCAAGGCAGCGTGAGTCTTTTCTTAAAGAGAGATACAGAGAATAAGAAATTACTGCTTACAATTACCGATACCGGTATTGGCATGAGCAAGGAGACGATCAATACTCTGTTTGAAAAGTTCAGCCGTGCACACGATGCCAACAAAGTAAATACCGAAGGATCCGGGCTTGGGCTCTATGTGGCAAAAGAGATCATGAAAAAGCATAATGCGCGAATCTGGGTGGAATCTCCGGGAGAAGGGAAGGGTTCGACATTTTATCTTGAATTTAGTCTGAAGTGAAACGATTGAAAGAGTATTGTTTTTTTGTATAAATATCGTAATGAATAGTGGCAAAATAGTCATATTTTTGCTAGTATTACAACATTATGAAAAAGGGCAAAAAAATACTTCTCTCAGGTATCAAGCCAACCGGTATTGTTCATATCGGCAATTATTTTGGTGCAATGAAACAATTTGTTGACCTGCAGGATGAATATGAGAGCTATATTTGTGTTGTCAATTATCACGCCATGACGACTGTGCAAGACGCAGAAATACTACGTCGGCAAACCATTGATGTCGCGCTGGATCACTTGGCTATCGGGCTTGATCCCAAGAAAGTAAATCTTTTTGTTCAATCGGATGTACCGGAGGTTGCGGAATTGGCATGGATATTCAATTGTATTACCACAATGCCGTACTTGATGCGGGCGCATGCGTATAAAGACGCGTTAGCAAAAAATAAAGAACTGAATGTCGGAGTGTTTGATTATCCGATACTTATGGCGGCGGATATTCTTATGCAGGATGCGGATGTTGTGCCGGTGGGAGCAGATCAAAAACAACATGTTGAATATGCGCGCGATACTGCCGAGAAATTCAATCGTGTTTTCAAAAAAGAAATATTTAAACTTCCTGAACCGCTTATTCAGAGCAATGTGGCAATGGTTGTTGGTACGGACGGACGCAAGATGAGCAAAAGTTATGGTAATGTTATTTCTTTGTTCAGTTCTGATGAAGAAATAAAAAAGGCGGTGATGTCTATTCCCACAGATTCCAAAGCGATCGAAGAGTCGAAAGATCCGGAAGAATGCAAAGTATTTGCTCTGCATAAACTTTTTGCGGGAGAAAATTTGACGGAGATCGAGAAAAAATATAAGGAAGGAGGGATGGGATATAAAGAATCCAAAGACATTCTTATTGAAAACGTTATCTCTTTTATTAAACCGCTTCGCGAGAAAAGGGAAGAGTTGGCAAAAGACCCCGACTATGTTTTGAATGTTCTCAAAGAGGGTGGCAATAATGCCCGTGCGCGGGCAAAAGAAAAAATGAACGCTGTAAGAGCGTGTACAGGTATTAACTACAAAATAAATTAAAGAAAGATTATGAAAGAGAGAATATATATCGGTGATCTTGCGGATCACATAGACCAAGAGGTTACTGTCGCCGGATGGATAAATGTCAGACGCGACCATGGCAAGCTTATTTTTATTGATCTGCGTGATATGAGTGGTGTGGTGCAAATGGTGGCATTGCCGAGCCACTCTGAGGCACATGAAGTGGCAAGTGAGGTACGCCCTGAATGGGTAGTGGAAGTCCGCGGAAAAGTAAACAAACGACCGGAAAAAATGATAAACGCGGATGAGCAAAACGGGGATATTGAAATTGAGGTGCTGGACATGAAAGTGCTTAATCAGTCAAAAACACCGCCGTTTGAAATATCAGAGGACACAAAAGATGTGGACGAGAACGTTCGTCTCAAGTATAGATATTTGGATCTGCGTACAAAAAGAATGCAGGAAAATATTCGAATGCGCGACAGTATCGTTGCGTTTTTCCGCGACTATATGCATAAGAATGATTTTGTGGAGATCGAAACACCGATGCTGATGAAAGGTACACCGGAAGGGTCGCGTGAATATCTGGTGCCGTCTCGCATTGAGCCGGGAAAATTTTATGCTCTTCCTCAATCGCCGCAGCAATATAAGCAATTGTGTATGGTTGCAGGATTTGAAAAATATTTTCAAATAACAAAATGTATGCGTGATGAAGATCTGCGAGGGGACAGACAGCCGGAATTTACACAGCTTGATTATGAAATGTCGTTCGTAACGCAAGAAGAGATCTTACAATTTACGGAAAAAATGTTTATAGAGCTTGTTGAAAAATTATTTCCAGAAAAAAAGATATCAAAAGTTCCATTTACACGCATAACATATGCTGAATCAATGGAAAAATATGGTACAGATAAACCTGACTTGCGGGAGAATAAAGAAGATCCGAACGAACTTGCTTTTGTGTGGGTTGTAGATTTCCCTTTGTTTGAAATAAATGAAGAAGGGCAACTTGCCGCTGCACACCATCCTTTTTGTTCGGTCAAAGAGGAGGACAACGAGAAATTTATGAATGCAAAGAGTGGAAAAGATATTCTTGATGTTCGGGCAAACGCATATGACATGGTGCTTAATGGATATGAGCTTAGCTCAGGAAGTATTCGTATTCATAAACAAGACATGCAGGAAAAAGTCTTTGATCTTTTGGGAATTGACAGAGAAGAACAACAAACAAGATTTGGTCACATGCTTGAAGCGTTCAAATATGGCGCGCCACCGCATGGAGGATCTGCTCCCGGTATTGATCGTTTTATTATGGTCTTGGCAGATGAACCGAACATTCGAGAAGTGATGGCGTTTCCAAAAACAAGAGAAGCAAAAGAACCCATGACAAATTCACCGGCACCAACAGACAAAAAAATACTTGATGAACTTGGTTTGGAGTTGAAAAAGGAGGAAAAGTAGAAAAAAGTGATAGTTACAGGTACAAGTTGCTGATGCGTTTGATGTTGATGTTCGTATAATCAATGAACACATCACTAAAGGGTACACAATGAATCGTAAACGTATAGGGCAAAATTATGATGCTTTCTGAATGCCGTGACTGATATACAATCTATACTTTATGATGTGGATAGCTTTTCTTGAAAATATGGCTTAACAGGGGTAGTATTAGGTTGATGGAAGTAACAGCATATAATGTCAGAACTGAAGTATTTGAGGGACCTCTTGAATTACTCCTTCAACTCGTTGAGAAAAGAAAGTTATTTATAAATGACATTTCTCTTTCTGGAGTTGCAGATGACTATATTACACATATTAAAAATTTGGATACTTTTCCCATAGGGGATGCGGCAGGATTTGTATTGGTAGCATCTGTTTTGGTACTTATAAAATCAAAATCACTTTTGCCAAAACTTGATCTGTCTGAAGAGGAAGAGGTAAGCATAGAAGAGTTACAGAAAAGACTCAAAGACTATCAAAGGATAAAAGAATTGTCTCTTCATATCGCGGAACGTTTTGGAAAGACAATTATATTTCCCGGTACACATGTTTCAAAACATATTCAACCGATCTTTACTCCGGAGCAGAGTATTACACAAGAAAATCTACTTGCCGCGGTTCTTTGTGTTATGAGCAAAGTTCCACGCAAGGAGTCAATACCAAAGAAGACGATGTGTAAGGTTATAAGTCTGGAAGAGATGATAGAAGATCTTTCAGGGCGTATCGCAAAGAATTTTCGTATGAGCTTCTCAGAATTTTCCGGTGGAAATAAAGCTGAGAAAGTAATGGTAGTTGTCAGTTTTCTTGCAATGCTTGAGTTGGTAAAGCAGGGGACACTTATTGTCAAACAAGGTGTGATCTTTAGTGAAATAGACATGGAAACGGGACACGTGCGGGTTCCGGAATATTAGTGAGATATGTTTTTAAAGCGGTGATATATTGTCGCAAGAAGAGGAGGATTGACAATAAACTAATTTGGCTTGATTTTTTTGAAATTTTGAGTATAACAAGTAAGTAAACATTACGGTTTACTCTTTTGAGTTCTTTAATAATTAAATATATCACTATGACGTACATTAAAACTATTTTTAGCGAACGGTGTTGTTTTGTTGGAAAAGACGATACAATGTCAGAATCTGACATACATACTGTCGTAGAAATGCATCATGGTAACATGTTGCGAAAAAGCATTGGATTTAGCTTTGTTTATGTGAGTGAAGATCATATAGAAAAGATGGACAGATTAGTTGAAGGATTGCGAGATGCTTTCCCGGAAATATCTTTCCCAGATCCGATACATGTCGAAAACGTAGATCAAGCAAAAATAGATCAAGCGTTTCTATTTATTGAAGGATCTGAATCATCTTTTGGTTCAAATTTGATCATTGATTTGATTTAAAACCCCTGTAAAGGGGTTTTATAATATCAGTTAAGGTGTTAGACTGTATTGGTATATGAGCGGTAACGTTAGTCGTAATATTGAGGCGATACTTTTTCATAGGGCGGAATCCGTAAAAATAAAAGACCTTGCAAAAATACTCAATGTTGAAAAAGAGAAGATAGAAGAATCATTATCTCAATTGGAAGAAAATCTTGAAGGAAGAGGGGTTAAACTTTTGAGAAATAATGACGCGGTGATGCTTGGGACCACGCCTGAAACGGCAGTCATCATTGAAAAGCTAATAAAAGACGAACTTGATAAAGAATTAGGAAAAGCCGGTCTTGAGACATTGTCTATTGTTTTATATCGAGGACCGATATCGCGCAGTGAGATCGATTATATACGAGGGGTAAATTCTTCGTATATATTACGAAACATGGTTATGCGTGGTCTCGTTGAGCGTACTAATGATACCAAAAAAAGAAGTTTTATATACCGACCGACATTTGAATTACTTTCGTATCTTGGCGTCACTTCTCTTTCAGAATTGCCTGAATACGAGGATGTTCAAAAGGAATTAAATGTTCTGTTAGACAAAGACGAGCCAAAAGAAAAAGAAAAAGAAGAATAACGATATGAATTTACCGATCATAGATCTAAATAAAAAAGATATTCAAAACAACGAGAGCGGTGTGTCAGAGGCAGCTCTTTTTGATCGTTTTTCCGTCGTATCGAATACGAACGCTTTTGTGCTGTTAGGACTTTTTACTATTATATTCGGATTGACATTATTTTTTATACAAAATACCGATGGAAGGGTTCTTGTAAAAGAAGAGGGTAGCAAAAATACCGCACTTCTATCAGGAACCTTTTATGGTCTTGAGGAAAAGCAACAGGAAGAATTACCCGTAAAGGTTGTTATATATAAAGACTTGTTTGAAAATATAAAGATCGAGGCGAAAGCGGCATATGTTTTTGATATAAACACGGGGAGCGTATTGTATGAGAAAAATAAAAATGTACAACGACCGATAGCGTCGCTTGCAAAAGTCATGACGGCCCTTGTTGTGTCTGAGACGATCGATGAAAGAGGGCTCGTTACGGTACGTTCAGAAGATATAGCATTAGAAGGCAACTCCGGTCTACGGGCTGGCGAGAATTGGCGTTTGAAGGATCTTCTCGATTTTACGTTGATGACATCTTCTAATGATGGAGCGAGCGCTTTGGCGTCGATTGCCGGCACTTTCCCGTTTTTGCGTGATTCTGTAACAACCGCGACTTCAGACACAGCTCTTCCAGAAGACATGTCTTCAAAAGAATTTTTTATTAAAAGCATGAATGATCACGCAAGGTCTTTGGGTATGGAAAATACTATTTTCTATAATGAAACAGGTCTTGACATTACAGACCTTCGTAGCGGAGCATATAGTAGTGCTCACGATCTGGCTCTTCTTTTTGAATATATTATTAAGAACGAACCGACATTGCTTGAAGCGACACGAAAGGGCTCGGCAGAAATGACTTCAACCAATGGAATTCTTCATGTCGCTCGCAATACGAATCAGGGAGTGGAATTTACATCGGGTCTTTTGGCGTCAAAGACCGGCTATACGGATCTCGCAGGCGGAAATCTTGGTGTTGTGTTTGATTCCGGACTCGGTACGCCAATTATTGTGGTTGTTCTCGGGTCCTCTGTTGAAGGTCGTTTCCGAGATGCTGAAATACTTTCAGAGGCAGCACTTAATACTGTGGGGCAGGACATTTTTTGACATAATCCGGCTTTTTAAAGCCCTATTTTCTCCACTGTTTGTAGTGGAGCTTTGCTATTGCGTGTGATACAATACACGTTAATGGATACAGAAATGTTAAATTTGGTAAAAGTAATTGCACCTATGGCGATTGCGTTTTTCATTGGAATTGCAATGACACCTGTTGTTTCGGGATATTTATATCGAAATAAGATGTGGAAAAAAAAAGCGGGGAAAGTAGCCATGGATGGTCGTGAGACACCTATATTCAATGAATTGCATAAACACAAAGAAGTGGGAACACCAAAAATGGGAGGAGTTATTATCTGGGGAAGTGTCTTTATCACCATTGCTGTTATTTGGTTCATTTCAGAATTATTTCCAAGTGAATTGACAGAAAAACTCGATTTTTTGACAGGAGAAGCGGGACGTAATCAAACATGGCTACCGCTCTTTACTCTATTGGTCGGGGCGGTTATTGGTCTTATTGATGATTATTTTGAAGTAACCGGTAAGTCTGATTATTTGGCAGGAGGACTTTCTTTGAAAAAACGTTTAATTGTTGTGTTTCTTGTTTCTATTGTCGGTGCGTGGTGGTTTTACAGCAAGCTTGATGTATCATCGGTCGCCGTTCCTTTCATGGGAGACCTTGCCCTCGGATGGTTATTTATACCGTTTTTTATTTTAATTATGCTTGGTATTTATTCCGGTGGGGTTATTGATGGGATCGATGGTCTCGCAGGAGGAGTATTTATGTCGACATTCGCTTCATATGGTGTTATTGCTTTCTCACAGGATCAAATAAATTTAGCGGCGTTTTGTTTTGTTGTAGTCGGAGGATTACTTTCTTTTCTATGGTTCAATATTCCGCCGGCGCGTTTTTATATGTCTGAAACCGGAACAATGGCATTGACCATGTCGCTTGCCGTCGTTGCTTTCTTGACGGGACATGTTCTTTTGTTGCCAATCATTGCTTTTCCTCTTGTTGCAACCACTATATCGGATATTATTCAACTTTTATCAAAGAGACTGCGAAATGGAAAAAAAGTTTTTTTATGTGCGCCGGTGCATCATCATTTTGAAGCACTTGGATGGCCGGCATACAAGGTTACAATGAGATATTGGGTCATTTCTATAATATTTGCCATTATCGGTCTTATTATTGCTCTTATTGGGTAAAGTGGTATATGCGTCCTCGAAAACGAGTTGATAGTTTTTTTCTGTGGATCGTTATCGGGCTTGTATCTATCGGGACTTTTATATTTATTTCTGCATGGTTCGGATTACTTGTGCGTGAAGAGGTACGCTATTCCAGCGTTTTTTTTATGCATACGGTAAGCATCGTTCTCGGGTTTGCCGCTCTTTTTATTGCATCGAAAGTACCATACCAATTTTGGAAAAAAAGTTCTTTTTATATTTTTGTAGGGTCGATCGTTTTGACACTTCTTGTATTTATTCCCGGACTTGGTGTCACACACGGTGGTGCAACACGATGGCTCGATATAGGCGTAACCTCTATCCAACCGGCAGAATTTCTTAAGATAGGTTTTTTACTTTATTTTGCCGCGCTCCTTTCTTCACTTAAAGGCGATATTAATTCTCTCAGAGACGGTGTTCTTCCTATCTTCGGCATCTTTGCGATCATTGGTGTCATATTGGTAAAACAGCCTGATACCGGGACTTTTATGGTTATTTTTGCCAGCGGCCTCGCCATGTTCATAGCAGCCGGTGGTAAGTGGAAGTACATTATGGCTTTTGTGATGTCCGGTATTACAACGATAACAGCCCTTGCATATGCACGTCCGTATATTATGGAGAGATTCCTTACTTTTTTTGATCCCGCGCGAGATTCACTTGATGCCGGGTGGCAGATCAAGCAGTCTCTTATCGCTATTGGATCAGGCGGTGTATTTGGGCGTGGATTTGGGCAGAGTATCCAAAAATTCGGGTATCTTCCGGAACCGATAGGGGATTCGATCTTTGCGGTCGCAGCAGAGGAATTTGGTTTTATCGGTGCAGCTACTATCATAGTGTTATTTTTACTTTTGGCTTTTCGGGGATTGCAAATTGCGAAAAAAACCCCGAACCAATTTAGTGGACTATTGGTCACTGGAATTGTTATACTGATAATAGCCCAATCATTTATTAATATCGGTGCCATGCTCGGTGTTCTGCCATTAACGGGCATGCCTCTTTTGTTTATTAGTCATGGTGGAACGGCGTTTATACTTGTTATGTTCGCCATGGGCATTATTTTAAATATTTCTAAATATACAAAATCATGAAAGTAGTATTTACAGGAGGAGGATCAGGGGGACATTTTTATCCAATAATTGCCGTTGCTCAAGAATTGCGTTTGTTGCTTGAGAGTGAAGGTGTCAAGGATGTCGTTTTCTTTTTTATGTCTGACGATCCATATGATCAAAAATTGCTTGATGAAAACAATATAACATTTGTGCAAAATAAAACAGGGAAATTACGGTTGTATTTTTCTCTACAAAATTTTCTGGATATTTTTTCGACATTCTTTGGTATTATCCGAGCATTTGTACGGTTGTATAAATTATATCCCGATGTTGTATTTAGCAAGGGTGCGTATCCAAGCTTTCCTGTAACTTTCGCGGCGCGTTTGTTGCGTATTCCGGTTATCATTCACGAATCAGATTCAGTTCCCGGACGTGCAAACAAAATGGCTGCTTCATACGCAAAAAAGATCGCCATATCATTTCCCGGCGCCGCAGACTTTTTTCCACCCGACAAGGTTGCTTTAACAGGGAACCCGATAAGAAAAGAACTTTTTAGTCCGATTACTGATGGTGCACGAGAAGTATTTGGACTTGAAGAAGGGATACCGACTATTTTTATAATAGGGGGGTCTCAAGGCGCACAGAGGATCAATGATATGTTGATCTCCGCGGGGCCGGAGCTTATTGATTCGTATCAAATAATTCATCAAATAGGCGAAAATAATATCAATACGTTTAAAGCGACAATGGATATTATTATTGAGAAACATGAACATAAAAACCGTTATAAAATGCTACCGTATTTGGATCTGGAACGAATGCGTATGGTGGCCGGAGTAGCTGATATGGTGGTGTCGCGAGGAGGATCTACTATCTTTGAAATAGCAGCGTGGGGAAAGCCGTCCATAATAATTCCAATTTCCAAGACAAATGGTGATCATCAGCGTAAAAATGCGTATGCATATGCTCGCGTTGGAGCATGTGAGGTTATGGAGGAAAATAATTTGACAGCGAAATTATTTATTGATGAAATAGATCGTATTTTTGCCGACACCGAACTCATGACATCTATGAGTTCTTCCGCACGATCATTTTCAAAAGATAATGCGGCGCTAAAGATCTCGCGGGAAATTGTCAGTATTTTAAAAGAGCATTCATCGTATGGAAAAGAAAAAACAAAATAATACCGTAGTAACACGATTTGCGCCGTCTCCAACCGGTAATCTGCATGTGGGAAGTGCGCGGACCGCACTTTTTAGTTTTTTGTACGCGAGGGGTTGTGGCGGTAAATTTATCTTGCGTATTGAAGACACAGACAAAGAACGATCAAAAAAAGAGTTTGAGGAAAGTATTCTTGCCAGCATGGAATGGCTTGGATTTTCGTATGACGAAATGTATCGTCAAAGCGAGCGCACAGAAATATATAAAAAATATCTTCAAAAACTTATTGATAGTGGGTCTGCCTATATTTCCAAAGAAGAAGTTAAGCAAGAAGGGGACAGAAGCGAAGTGATCAGATTCAAAAATCCCAACAAAACCGTTACGTTTGCGGATGAAATTCGCGGAGAAGTGACTTTTGATACAACAGAGCTCGGAGATTTTGTGATCGCGAAAGACGTGAAAAATCCGCTATATCATTTTGTGGTTGTGGTTGATGATCTTGAAATGGGTGTTACTCATGTAATTCGCGGCGAAGATCACATCTCTAATACTCCGCGGCAAATTCTTATCCAAGAAGCGATTGGCGCGCCGCGTCCAACTTATGCGCATATCCCACTTACTTTAGCAGCGGATAGATCAAAGCTTTCGAAACGACATGGAGCAGTTTCTGTTGAGGAATACAAAAAGATGGGCTACTTGCCGGAAGCACTTGTTAATTTTCTTGCGCTTTTGGGCTGGAATCCGGGCAATGATAAAGAAATATTCTCAATAGACGAGCTAATAAAAGAATTTTCATTGAAAAAAATGCAAAAAGGCGGAGCAATGTTTAATTTTGATAAACTTGATTGGGTAAACAAACAACATATTGCGCGGTTAGACACGGAAGAACTTTTTGCAAAAATAAAAGAGAGGTTGTCGGAAGAAATATTATCTCTGCCGCAATATTCGGATGAACGATTAAAAACAATACTTTCTGTTATTACTGAGAGGATCAGTAAATTTGCTGATGTTGAAAATATGGCGAAAGAAGGGGAGTTAAGCTACTTTTTTGAACAGCCGACATATGAAGCGGACAAACTTTTGTGGAAGAAAAATCCGGACCCACTCGTTGCAAAACAACATCTTGACAAAGTTGTGGAATTCTTAGGTAGTATTGATGCTGATGATTTCACACAGGAAAATGTAAAAAAAGCTATTTGGGATTATGCAGGAGAAGAGGGAAGAGGTGATGTCTTGTGGCCGACGCGCTTCGCTCTTTGCGGTCGTGACAGGTCTCCGGATCCGCTTGCTTTGGCGGAGATATTTGGCAAGGAAGAAACGATTAAACGATTAAATTTTGCAGCACGTTCTCTTGAAGATATTTCATGAAAAAAATTTTTGCGATAATCTCAGTAATACTTGCCATAGCGTATATGATATGCGGTTTTAATGTTGTCGTATATGCCGACACCGTCGATGAACTTAGAGACAAGATATCGGAAAAAGGGTTCAAAATAGAAGACCTTGAGAAAGAGATAGATATTTATAATCGTGAAATAGTAAAGGTGCAGGCAGAATCTCAGACACTAACGCATGCTATCAGTGAGCTTGATTGGACACGCAAAAAATTGAATACTGATATTGCGGTGACAGGCAACCAAATAGAAAGCACGGGTTATACTATTGAGAAAATACAAGTTGAGATCAATAATGCTACTGGAAAGATTCAAAGCGGTAATCTTGCAATAGCAAATCTCATGAGAACAATGGACGAACTGGAGGCGCAGTCGTTGATCGAAGTACTTCTTGCAAATGAGGAACTTTCGGATTTCTGGAACGATCTTGAGAGTCTTCAGAATTCTCGGGAGACCATATCAGACAACCTTGTTGCTCTTGAAATTCTAAAAAATGAATTAAAAGCAAAAAAGAGTGAAGATGAGGAAGAAAAACAAGAGTTGGAAGAGTTGGAATCAAAATTTGTCGATCAAAAAAAAGTGGTTGAATATAACAAAAAAGAAAAAACCACACTTCTGACAAAAACAAAGAGCAAGGAGTCTGAGTACCAGGGACTGTTAGCGGAGAAAAAAGCCGCCAAAGAAGCGTTTGAACAAGAGCTTGCTGAATACGAATCACAGCTTAAAATAATTATTGATCAGAGTCGGCTTCCGGCACTTGGCTCCGGTGTACTTGGCTGGCCACTTAAAGACTTGTCTATTAAGTCGTGTTATGACGGCAGTACTGATGCCGGGAATTGTGTTACACAATATTTTGGTGATACTGCCTTTGCTCGAACAGGTGCATATAATGGGAAGAATCATAGCGGTGTTGATTTTCGTGCCGCCGTGGGCGAACAGCTGTACTCTTCTGCCGCTGGAACCGTAATAGGTGTGGGAGACACAGACACCGTATGTCGTTACGCGTCTTATGGTAAATGGGTACTTATAAGTCATGATAACGGTCTTTCAACCCTGTATGCTCATTTGTCGCTTATAAAGGTACAAAGCGGACAATATGTACATAAAGGTGATATAATTGGTTATAGTGGTAATACGGGTCATTCTACGGGTCCACATTTGCATTATAGTGTCTATGCAAGCGAAGGAGTCAGTATCGGACAATTAAAAAGCAGAGCGTGTTCCGGTGCTATTTATACAATTCCGCTTGCACCATTTAACGCATACCTTAACCCGATAGATTATTTAGCCCAATAATTTTAGTGATTAAAAAAATTATGAAAAAATATTCGACACAAAAGGGGTTTGTAAAGTATGTTGTTATATTTATTGTTCTTGTGGTACTTATTGCGATGTTTAATATTGACGTAGGCGCAATAATTGAATCTGATCTTGTCCAAAGTGTGTATCATTATATTAAAGTGATCCTCTCGTTCATCTATGACGCATTCGTAAAAGTTATCGGACAGCTTCCGACAAACGGGGGAGACATGGCGACGAGTACAGCAACTTCAACATAAACAAGTTAGGGTCCTTTATACCTGTTTCAGCAAGGTGATATAAACTATACATCAAGAAGTTGTAAAGCATGTCGCACAATATTTTTACCGGAACAGGTATGGAATAGGGGAGAAGAGGGCATAATAAAGTGGTTTTCATCAAAGAAAGCATCATTACGTCTAAATTTTTCAGATTCGGTTTTAACCGCGTAATTCAATTGTATAAAAATAGTAAGACGTATTTAGCTCGATAGGTACAAGTACGTCTTAGGTCAGGATTTCGAATGTTTTTTCAACCTGCAATCAAAATTATAAAATTTTGATACTAGTCTATATTAATTTATATATACATACATAAAAGTACTGCAGTGATGATATCTCTTAGGTGATACCGGAGATCAAACAAACAAGAACAAGCTGGAGGGAGGTACAGGATCTTTAAAAACGTCTAACAGAACCGAAACGACGTATGTTTTAAGGGCTATGTCGCAAAAGATATATTGTGCGACGCACTCTTACTTTTTCACTACCCCTCCATCACCTTTATATATAAGGGGTCTGTGTGTTTCGTCATTATATACTCAAAAGCCCCCCTTTTTTTGTCTGCAGTAAATGTATAGTTTTAAATATACCCCCCCCCTTCTTTGTATGTAAGTAATGTTTTTTTTGCGTTCCTTTTTCGGAACGATTTATTTTTTATTCTAAAGTAGGAGTCTTTTTAAAAAAGTCTCAAAAACTTTCGGTTCAAAAGTAAAAATACAGGTACATAGGTACCACCCCTAAATTGATCTGAGGCAATTTTGAGCGTCGTTTTTTATGTAGATATTTTTTACAAGTAAATAAAAAATTAAATAATAATATTGCAACCATTTTTCTTTTGTATAAAAAAACAAGACCGGTCTGATATACCGGTCTTGTTCTTAACACTTTAGTTAGCGTAGTTTTTTTATAAATGGCTTTTTCTCGCCATAAATGTCAAAAAGGAGTTTGGGAGCATTTTTAAGTGCTTTGTGAATGAGTTCATTCTGTCTCTCTGGACTTTCCTTTTGGAATTTTTGGATTTGTGGATATGAGTCTTTAACTGTATCCATGTTATACCAAGGAAATTCACCTGGTTCGCCGATTACTTTTTTGAAACTCCAGATTAAAGCGGTGGGACTCTTGCTTTCCATTATGACTTGAACAGATCTGATGATTTGAGAATGATCATAGTTCCCTCCTACCACAAACATTACTATTGTGTTAAGATTATAAACGTGGGTTTCCTTTTTTTGTGTTGTTGCTACTATCATATTGTGTTAATCACACAAAAATAACCCACGCCACACGCAGGTAATTCCTGCGTGTTTGGCTTCTAAAGCCGTTATAAATAAAAATTTAATGAACTTTTTGTTGACCCTTTTATAATTAAAATCAACGTTATTAATAATGTAATAAATAATAGTATTACAGAAAATAAATTCCTGACTTCTTTGTAACACAAAAAGTATATACCGTCAAGCTTTTTTAGAAACTTTTTTTACTTCTCTTATTTATTTCGTTTCGCCGATAAGATGTATTTGTTTTACGTAGAGAATATTAAATAGCAATGATGCCGCGGCGGCAAAGACAAACGTCCATACGACGGACGTGTAAAGAGATATAACAATAGTTACGATAAGCATAAGCGCCTTTCCCATACTGATTGCCATTTCACGCAGTGTTGAAAATTCGTCAATATAATGTCCTTGGTCCGCCGCTATCTCATATACCAGAGTGTCAAACGGTGTTCTCGTGAATACTTTCATGACACTATGATAGATACCGGCAACAAAGATGTGAAAAGTGGTTGCGACAAAAATTTTAAATATCCAACCAAGCGAATAGAGAACGCTTCCCAGACGAAGTAATTTTCGTTTCCCCTTCCCATCTATATAAGAGCCGGTCAAGAGTTGTACAATAATTGTAAATCCGATAATAAGCGTTGAAACAGCACCAACTTCGAAGTAATTCCCGTCTAAAATATTGAATATGAAAATTGGCCAGACGACAACCCCGATCACGTTTTCTGCCCCGTCTGCCATCATGGGTACAACGATCGTTCTGTTCTTCTTGAGAAAAAGTTGCCGCCATGTTTCTTTGTAACTCCATGAGTATTTTTCATGTGTTCGCGGAATAGTGATATATGGGATACCGGAAGCAAGAAAAAGTACAATAGCAATTATAAATAAAATATCAAAGCCCAATTTGGTGATAAGTGTTCCCGCTATGATTGGAGCGAATATCCCAAGGAGACTTGCCGTAGCAAGCATAACACTTACTTGTTTGCCACGATTTCTTTTATCCGTAAGTTGTGTAAATTTTATATGATATGGCAGCCAATATGTCATTCTCCATGCAGTGAGCGCGATGATGGAAAGTGGAACAAGATATCGGATCGAACCACCTGTATCCATAAAATAAAAAGTGAGATAGAACAATGCTCCGAGCACGGCACTGATCTGCAGAGATCTTCGAAACCCCACTTTGTCCAAAAATTGAGCGCCATAAGCAACAACTATCATATAGAGCAAACTTCCTATCAAATACCACATCATAGTAAGGGCAAAATCGCCCTCAAACAGATTATAGAGAAAGATCGGCAAGAAGATACCAAGAAGACCGGATGCGGCGAAATTTATCGTTTTTGCGGTATAAAGCGAACTAAAGCCATCCGGGACATGTCCTCGAAAATAATGTTTTTTAAATTTCATATTTTTAATATCCCAAAAAAGCAAGTAATGACCCCGTTATAAATACTTCAATAGCTGCCGCAATGAAGAAAAGCGGTATAAGTTTTGTAATGTAAACTTTATATGCCTCTTTCAAAGGTTGTTTAATACTTCTGCCGTTGCGTAGTTTTTGTACAAAAACATGTCCAAGCCATAAGCCGTATGCCGCAGCTATAAGTGCTGCCGGAAGCTCGATGATACCATGTGGAATTGTGCCGAGAAAAAATGAAAGCGGTCCCGTTTCTTGAGCGATAATAAAAAAGAACATTCCCAGAATATACCCATTGGTAAAAAGAAACAGTACCGGTACAATTCCAAAAAATATTCCCAACACCATCATAAAAAAGGACTTGATGGTGTTATTGAAAAAGATCAAAAGAAAAAGTGTCACCGGTCCGTATGTGGCAAGAATCGAATACTCCCCTAGTATTTGGTCGAGCAATACAAGCATTTCGTCAATTTGTGTTGCGGCGGTATAGTATCCAAGACAAGAGGATACAAGAAAAATAAGTATGGCATACAATATGTATGGATAGATAGGCGGGGATATTTTCCCGCGTAACGTTTTAAGCATTTTATTATTATAACGAAGTTAAGAGGATAACGTAAGGTACCCCACAAAAAAGACGTCCATGTAAAAGATCAATATCTATCTCCCAAGCGATATTTTGAATGAATTGTCCACCTCTCCCCCACTTTTTGGAAAAATTTTATCACTCTACAGTCACTGACTTTGCAAGGTTTCTCGGCTTGTCGACATTCATACCGAGTTGTTGCGCAAAATGATATGCAAATAGTTGTAAAGGAATTATCTCGAGTAATGGATAACAAATGTTTTGCTTAATGGTGGGGATAATAATAGTTGCGTCCGCTTTTTGTATGACCGGGTCTTTCTCGGCACTTTTATCGGTAATGATAAGGACCTTCCCTCCTTTGGATCTGATCTGCTCGATCGAATTTTTTGAAAGAGCAAATTGGTCATCTTTAGGCATGATTATTACCGAGAGATGGTCTTTGTCTACTATTGCAATAGGTCCATGTTTTAGCTCTCCGAGCGGGTAACTCCCACATTCAATATAGGTGAGTTCTTTGAATTTCAATGCCGCTTCGTCGGCGATAGGCACATGAATACCACGTCCTAAGAATGATATATTTTTTATATTTTTAAATTTGTGTGCGATCTTTTTGATCTCTTTGTCAAGAATAAGCACTTTTTGCATGTGTTTTGGTATATTTTCCAAGGTGCTTATGAGGTGTTTCCCTTCATCTTTTTCCATATCTCGCATCCGTGCGAGTTTTAATGCAAATAAATATAAGACGGTGAGCTGCGCTACGAATGCTTTTGTCGATGCAACACCTATTTCTGTTCCTGCGCGGGTAAATTCACCGGTATCGGTTTCAGTGCTTACTGCGCTTCCAACAACATTCACTATTCCAAATGTTTTATAACGTTCTTTTTGTGCCACCTTAAGGGCTCCAATAGTGTCTGCCGTTTCCCCCGATTGACTGATCACCACAATGAGAGAATTATGTTGTTTGAAATTGTGTTTTTGATATCTGAATTCAGAAGCGATCTCGTTGCGGACATTGATGTCAGTAAGGTTTTCAATGATCCCTTTCCCCGCTTTCCCCGCATTATTTGCTGTACCGCATGAAATAGTTATTATATTGATCAATTGTTTTAAACATTTTTCATGGTCTGTTAATCCTCCCAATACCGCATTGCCTGTCTTTTTATTATATCTTCCCAATAGGGTTGCTTGTACTGTTTTGGGCTGTTCATATATTTCTTTGAGCATGAACGACTCAAATCCTTCTTTTGACATATCTTCTACAGATGCACCTTTGATCAGTTTTGGTTGTTTTGAAGTTGGTTGTATTTTGTCTTTAAATTGTAATATTTCTTGGTGAAGGATGCCTTTGTTGGTACTTAAAATAGCGCACTCTTTGTCGGAAAGCGGTATATAGTGTTTTGTATAATGTAAGAGAACATTGACACTTGATGCGACAATGAACATGGTGTCTGTTATACCAATGTTGATAGGACTTCCATTTTTTGCTACGTAAAGAGTTCCCGGATTTTTTTTATCGATCGCAACAATTCCGAAACTTCCCTCAAGCATTTTAATCGCATGCAAAAAAGCGTCTTCAAATTTTTTCTCGTGTTTGAGTGCTTCCTCTATACTGTGGGCGATCACTTCAGAGTCGGTGTCTGACTTAAAAGTATGCCCTATTTTCTGGAGAGAGCTTTTAAGTTCTTCAAAATTCAAAATTGTCCCATTGTGCACAATGGCAATTCGTCCGGTGCAATCAAGATGAGGGTGTGCGTTTTTTATTGAGGGTTTGCCATGAGTTGCCCAACGAGTATGTCCTATGGCAGTTGTTATCTTTTTATTTGTTATTGCGGTTTTGGCGTAGATCTCCCCTTTTTCTAAATTATCGCTTGGTGCTCCGAGGCATTTGAAAGTTTTTACAGTACTTGTATCTAAAAAAGATAATCCGGCACTGTCGTAACCGCGATATTCAAGGTTGTTGAGTGCTGTAATTATATTTGGCACTAGCTCTTGAGGTTCTTTTGAAATAATTCCGACAATTCCACACATATTAACCTCAGATAACGTTTTCATACGAAGAAAGGTTTCTTGGTGAGCTTTAGCGTCGTAGAACGAGCGAAACGAAAAAGTGACGTCCGTTTTGTCATTCCGAAACAAGGCGTTTAGCGGAGGGAGGAATCCCTTAAATTTGGGAAGTGTAAACAAAATATAAGCGATCTCTCCTAAACGTCGAGATGACAAAACGGGAGTCGAGAAGACTTTCTCTGGAATTTATACCCGTTATGTTGAGGAAAGAAATATTTTTGGAACAGGATATTGGGCGAATTCCGGAAGAAGATTTTTACCGTAAAGAATTCTGGAAAGTGCCTCGGCTTCTACTTTTGCACCGGTTAGACCGTTGTGTGGTTTTGGTTCTTCCGGGATGCCGACATAGGTCAAAATACCATCCAAATCCAGTGCCGTGCGGTTTTTTTCGATTGGCACCGGCACGCTGCGGTTGATGTGGTCAGCATATGCGATACTATGCAGGTCAAGTGTCCTATAACTGAAATTCCACCCAATACTACTTCTCCGGAAAGCATCGTTGATATAATTACGATCAAAACAAGGATTTTGTCCAACGAGCGTTTTTTCTTTGATCGGCTTGACCCACTCAAGGAATTCCTGCATTACTTCTTTAAGTTCTTTTCGGTTTGGATCGTGGCACTCTTCCTCGGTAAAGCCATTCACAGCAAGAGCTTCAGGATCACACTGTGCTCCGTCCCACATTTTTGGTTCTGCATAAAATTGTCTTTCAGGGTTTGAGAAGTCAATCGCCCCGAAACTAACCATAGCGTTCTTTGTAATATTTAGCCCCGAAGCTTCAGTGTCAATAATGATCATAATTTTATGTTAGTTATAATATTTTATTTTAATCCCTTGCAGTTAGCCGCCGGTGTATATCCAGCTTTCCTTGCCTCCTGTTCGTTATTAAACCATATTTCATTTTCTTCCTTAATGCGTTGCGCGCCGGAACACCAGGGAAAGTGATATTTTGTACCGTTTTTTGAGGCAACAAGCGATCCGGAGGCGTTGGTTTGGAGAGTATTTACGGGAGAATTTTCTGTGGTAAATGCTTGCTGAGCGTTTGCACTCTGTATTTCGGGTTCAAAAACGATCGGTCCTTTCGTCTGCGACCCAAGAGTTGAAAGTCGTCCAAGTCCAAAAGCACTAAAAGCTATCAAAATGATCAAGATTGGTATAAAGTAATTTTCTTGAGCTTTTTCACGCTTTTCTTCATTTTTATCCATAATACACTTGATTTTTGTGATATCTTATCATATACTCATATTCACGAAACAAACACAGACGTATCCACGTGGTAATCAAAAAAAGAGTATTGCGTGGTGTGTTGGTATTTAAATTATAACATTATTTCATTAGAATATGGCACATAGAAAAGCAGGAGGTTCAGCAAAGAATTTACGTGACTCAGGTCCGCAGTATTTGGGCGTAAAACTCTATGCCGGAGAAAAAGCGAAGATCGGGTCAGTGATCGTCCGTCAGCGAGGTACTAAAATTCTTGCAGGCAAAAATGTTGGAACAGGAAAAGATCATACTCTCTTTGCCCTCAAAGAAGGAGTAGTTGGTTTTGGTACAAAACGCAAAGTAAGTTTTAACGGGAAAAGAGTAGTAAAGAAAACAGCAAACGTTGAGTAAATTTGAATTTGTTGGATTAACAAAAAAAACAGTCCTGTGAGATTTATCTCACAGGACTGTTTTTTTTGCTTCATTTAGACACTGCGTTTCGGAATGACAAAATGGAAGTGTTGTCACAAAAAGGAGGTCACTTTGTCATCTCGACGTAAGGCTCCCGATTTGTTCAAGAACGCAGTGATTGAATACAAATCGCAGTGCAGCGAGACGTAAGCCGAGTCGTGAGAGATCCCTTATACTTTTTTACACTTCCATACTCTAACCCCGCAGTAGAACTGCGGAGAATTCTTTTTGATTAAATTTATTCTCCTCTTTTCTCTGCTTCTTTCTTCATCATTTTCTGATATTCTTTTTCCATGATAAGATCCTTTGGGTCTGCCCTATCTGTAAAAACTTTGCCGTTCAGATGATCCAGCTCGTGCTGGAATATTCTGGCTATAAAATCTTTGAAGGTCTTGGTTTGATTCTTCCCTTCTCTGGTGAAATACTGAACTTTAATATTTTTGTATCTTGGTACCAACGCTCTAATTCCGGGAAGACTCAAACACCCTTCCCAATCTTTTTCCACTTCTTCTGAATTCTTAATGATGATCGGATTGATCATTGCGGTCGGTTTCATTTTTGGCGCATTAGGATATCGCGGATTTGGATACGAAGCTA
>JAGLOS010000040.1 GCA_023137615.1 Minisyncoccota bacterium
TTTTTTTATTATCTTTTATTATAATACTGAAGTGTTTTCTCGACCATGGTATCTGTGGAAAAGTTTTTTTGGACATGTGTATAGAGTTTTTCTCCCAATTCTTTTCGAAGATCTTTGTCTTCAAGCAGTATTGTAAGAAATGTTTTTATCTGGTCAATGTCTCTCGGTTCGCTCAAGAGACCGGTTGCGTTGTGTGTGACGATCTCCGGGATACCGCCAATGTGACTTGCAATGACAGGTAGATGAGCTGCTCCTGCCTCAAGTATGGTATAGGGAAGACCTTCTTTTATAGAAGGTAGAATAAATATATCAAAAGCATTTAAATATTGGTTTGCTTCGTTGTTTTCAAAAAAAGTAATGTGTTTTTGGAGGTTTTTTGTTTGAACAAGAAAATGTAAAGAGTTTTTCTCTTCACCCGATCCGATAATGATGAAATGCGTATCTGGGCGTGTGGAAACTATCTGCGAGAATGCTTCGATCGCATATGTGAGACCTTTGTTCTTATGCAATTCGGCTATGGTGCCGACCATAAGAGTTGTGTTTGTAACACCGTTGTCTCCAAGTATCTTTCCCCGTGCTTCTTCTCTTGTATAAAAATTTGGCTCAGTAACACCGTTATAGACTACAACAAGTTTTTTGCTTACAAATGGTGTACCGGAAAGCTCTTTTTTTGTCATCTCTGATACCGCAATAGTAGTATGGCTTAAGATAATAGTGAGCCAATGGAGAAACTTAATAATAATTTTTTGGTAAACCGGACGATCTTCGGTGTGTGCCCAGCCGTGAGCGGTAAAAAGGATATTTTTACATCCCGCAATACGGGCCGCGAGACCTCCCATAACACCGATCTTTGAACTGTTGA
The DNA here is from genome assembly GCA_023137615.1 of Minisyncoccota bacterium. Lineage (GTDB taxonomy): Bacteria > Patescibacteriota > Minisyncoccia > Phycocordibacterales > JAGLOS01 > JAGLOS01. The sequence goes on from JAGLOS010000040.1 coordinate 863, forward strand.
GATGGATAATATCAAATTGTTCTTTTTTGAAGAGGGAGATAAGTTCAAAAAATACTCTTACGTCGTTTAAAAGATGAACATCTCTTTGTAGAGAACAAAGGGGAGTAACGGATATATTTTTTTCTTCAAGGCGACTTTTCAATACGCCATTTCCACCTAGTGCCACAGATACATTAAAATTATCTTTCTTTGATAGTTCGGTCGCAAGGTCATATACATACCGTTGCGCACCGCCCCAGTTAGACTTTGTAATCACATAGAGTATTTTCTTTTTTTCTGTACTTTGCATAGTTAATTTACATTTGCTTGGTGGGCGGTGCAAGGAGGGGGTCGGGGAACCTGCGGTTCCCCGTAGAGGAAGGCAGGGAGCGAAGCGACCGTTGGAAAACCGTGGGTTTCCAAGAAGCATTGCCCCAGTTAGACTTTGTAATCACATAGAGTATTTTCTTTTTTTCTGTACTTTGCATGGTTATTGCCCTTTATATTCTTACACAATATAACCATAGTATCATATACATCGTTACCTTAGTATAAAAAAGAGTTGTCTATTGCTTCGTTTTCTGTATGATTATGGGTAATGAGTATTGCAAGCAGGAAAGAAGCGATAGTGTTATTTTTAGGAGACATCCTGGTTCTTGTAATTTCTCTGTGGTTGGCACTGTTTATTCGGTATGCAGAGGTGCCGTCATTTGTACTGTATGATCAGCATCTCACAGTATTTGCGATACTTTTTGTAATATGGATCTTAGTCTTTTTTATTTTTGGTCTTTACGAAAAACATACTCTTTTGTTGAAGAGTCGTATCCCCACCATGCTGCTCCATGCACAGATCATAAACAGTACGATCGCAGTATTTCTTTTTTACTTTTTTCCTCTTTTCTCGATCGCTCCTAAGATCAATCTTTTTTTGAATTTAATAATAACTCTTGTTCTTTTGGTTTTTTGGAGATTGTATATATTACCTCGACTTGGATTTGGGCGACAGCAGAATTCTTTGTTGGTTGGTAGTGGCGAAGATATGCAGAAGTTACTTAAAGAGGTAAACAATAATTCACGGTACAAGTTGAAATTTATATCATCGCTTGATCTTGATAAGTTGGATGGTATTGATTTCAAAAAGGAAGTTCTCGATGTTATTTATAGTGAAAATATAACAGTTATCGTTATTGATCTTCGCAACAAAAAGATACAGACGATCCTTCCTCATTTTTACAATCTTATTTTTTCCAGAATTCGTTTTATTGATATGTACAAAGTGTACGAAGATATTTTTGACAGGGTACCATTGTCGCTTGTGAATTATAATTGGTTCTTGGAAAATATAAGCTCTTCAACAAAAACGATCTATGATATTTTGAAGCGTCTCATGGATATTTTTGTTTCTGCCGTACTTGGTACTGTGTTGTTGGCTTTGTATCCGTTCATACTATTGGCGATAAAATTAGATGATGGGGGAGTTCTATTTTTCACACAAGAGCGGGTGGGAAAGAGCAATAAACCCATATATATTAGAAAATTTAGAACTATGTCCGGCATTGATACTGGGGATGAAGTGTTGGAAAGTCGTCAAACCGTGACTCGGGTAGGTAGTTTTTTGCGTAAGACAAGATTGGATGAAATACCACAATTGTGGAATGTATTTATTGGTGATATTTCTCTTATCGGTCCGCGTCCGGAGATCCCTGAACTGGCAAAATGCTATGCGCAGGAGATATCATATTATAATATTCGCCATCTTATAAAGCCGGGACTCTCCGGCTGGGCACAGATATATCACGAAGGGCATCCTCACCACGGGATCGACATTGCTGCGACTCGTGAAAAATTATCATATGATTTTTACTATGTGAAAAATCGATCTTTTATGCTTGATGTAAAAATAGCATTTAAAACCATAAAGATCGTTCTTTCTCGAGGGGGTGTATAAGAAAAGGTTGCTAAGGAAAATTATCAGAAGAAGGAAATGTTTTTTGATCGAATGAGATTTGGTTATATGTTGTAAGGAGATAAAAGAAAGATATAATGATTAAGAAAAACATGTTTTTATTCATGTGGTAAGTTAATGATATCTATGAAACATATAAAAAAACAAGACCCAAAGATATACAAAGCAATTCAAAAAGAAATGAAGCGTCAACAGGAAGGGATGGAACTTATTCCTTCTGAAAATATTGCCTCGCCGGCGGTGATCGAAGCGCTTGGCACGGTGCTTACTAATAAATACAGTGAAGGATATCCGGGTGCACGCTATTATGGTGGGCAGGAAAATATTGATAATATTGAAAACATTGCTCGAGATCGAGCAAAAAAACTTTTTGGTGTACCTCACGCTAATGTTCAGCCGTATTCAGGAAGTCCCGCTAATCTAGCTGTATATGTTGCAACATGTAACCCGGGCGATACGATCATGGGGCACGGACTTTTAGATGGCGGACATCTCACCCACGGTTGGAAAGCAAGTGCGACCAGTATGTTTTATAATTCCGTGCAATATCACGTCAAGAAAAACGGACGACTTAATTTGGAAGAAATTGAAATGCTTGCCAAGAAACATAAACCACGATTGATATGGATGGGCGCGACAGCTTATGTTCGTGAATTTCCTTTCCAAAAACTAGGAAAGATCGCGGATGAAGTTGGAGCTTACTTGGTTGCGGATATTGCTCATATTGCCGGATTGGTTGTGGCTGGAGCTCATAAATCTCCAGTGCCTTATGTTCATCTTATTACTACCACAACTCACAAAACACTTCGGGGGCCTCGAG
>JAGLOS010000041.1 GCA_023137615.1 Minisyncoccota bacterium
ATATAATTCCCATACCCGGCCCGTCCGCTTTTACCGCAGCTCTTTCTGCTGGTGGAATTTCAAGTGCACAGTTTACATTCTATGGTTTTTTACCACACAAAAAAGGGCGGGAAACTATTTTCAAAGAGATCGCAGATTCCAAAAGAACATCTGTTTTCTATGAATCTCCGCATCGGATCACAAAAACGCTTGACTCTCTAGTGGAACATTTGAAAGAAGACAGGAAAATGGTAATTGCCCGTGAACTTACGAAAATTTACGAAGAAGTTATTCAGGGTTCAATTGGTGAGGTTCGCGCGTATTTTAAGGATGATCCGGATAAAGTACGTGGAGAATTTGTGGCTATTATTGAAGGAAAACACTAAGATATTGAACAGGATCTAAATAGGTTCTGAAGATGAATCCATTGTCAAATCATGGTTTAAATTGGTATATTTGGTATACTTATTTAGTTGTATAAAGCTATAATTATGACCAAAAAAACATTAGCTATATTATTGAGCTTTTTAGTGGCTGTTATGCCGTTCTTGGGTTTTCCGGGGTCATTTAAGACATATTTCTATGTTTTTGCCGGAATTGTCCTTATGGCACTTATTGAACTTATATCAATACAGTACTGTAGCAGGTATGACGATCGTGTCGATGAAGATTTTGATCGTTACAAAGATCCAAAAGGAAGTAGTAAACCTAAAAAGGATCTTTCTGACCGGAACGAACATGTCGAGCAAACCAATATTCTTGATGAGGAACAGTACAAGGAGTGAAAATAATATTTTGAAAATAGGATGACGCGTAAACAAAGAAGTGAAAAAATATTCTTTTTTGGGGCTTTTCTTGCAAGCACTTTTTTTGTTGGAGTTTCTTTTTTTTATACACAAGAGGTTACTTACGTTGTATCTCATTTGCCGCAGAGCACCAGCACAGCTCTTATAGCAAAGAGTACAAGTACACAGGATAGTGTGGAAAAGATCAAAGAAATTGAATTTGCTTCTCATATTGAAACTCCGGAACAAGTTAAAGGTATCTATATGACCCAATGTGTAGTTGGTACGCCATCCTTTCGAACGCGGTTGGTTGATCTGGTCGAAGAAACGGAGCTTAACTCAATTGTGATCGACATCAAAGATTACTCGGGGAAGATCGGTTTCAATACTGACAATCCGAAACTTGAAGAATATGTATCAGATCAGTGTGGCGCGTGGAATATTGAGGAGTTTATTAAAACACTTCACGAAAAGAATATTTACGTGATTGGTCGCATTACGGTATTTCAAGATCCTTTTTATTCACAAAAACATCCTGAGCTTGCGGTGAAGTTCGCAGAGCCAAAAGGAGAGATATGGAAAGACTATAAAGGTCTGTCGTTTATTGATGTGGGAGCAAAACCATACTGGGATTATATTGTCGAGCTTTCACTTGAGGCGCACCGTTTTGGTTTTGATGAATTGAACTATGATTACATACGTTATCCATCTGACGGTCCGGTGGGTAACATTCATTTTGATTGGGCGGGAGACAAAGAAAAAGCTGAAGCACTCGAAGAATTTTTTGTGTATTTGCATAAAGAAATGAAAGACGAAAATATCTATCCACAAGGTGTTAAGCCGCCCGTATTATCTGCTGATCTGTTCGGCATGGTGACTACAAACACTAATGATCTTAACATCGGACAGGTTCTTGAAAGAGCTCTACCGTATTTTGATCATATTTGTCCAATGGTATACCCAAGTCATTATCCGCGTGATTTCAACGGATGGTCAAATCCCAACGGTGTTCCGTATGAGTTGATACGTTTTGTGCTTAATACTGCGGTAGAGCGTACTGTCGCGGATACGACATCAGTAAAGACGATCGGCGGGGAGATGATCTATGAGACGATCGTTATACCACCGACCGCAAGTTCGACTGCAACAACCACCAAGAAAGTTGAAACAGGCGTGTATATTAAAGAAGAGTATGACAAGAATAAAATTCGTCCATGGCTTCAAGATTTTAATTTAGGTGCTCCGGCATATGGAGCGGCAGAAGTTCGTGCACAAATTCAAGCAACATATGATGCGGGGTTGTCTTCATGGATGCTTTGGGATGCGGCAAATACATATACAAAAGGAGCTCTTGAATCAGCGTCTTCAACGAGTAGTGAATAAAATCTGGTTTTAAACACGATTACCCGTCATTGCGAGCCGTAGGTGAAGGCTTTGCACTGCTGTTTGCAAATCAATCGCTAGACGCTCTTGAATCAGCATCTTCAACGAGTAGTGAATAAAATCTGGTTTTAAACACGATTACCCGTCATTGCGAACGAAGTGAAGCAATCCAGAGTGTAAAGGTTGTGACCCTGGATTGCTTCACTTCGTTCGCAATGACGCCTGATTATTGTTTTTGTTACTTTGCCGTCCATTTTGTCATCTCGGAGCGGAGCGTTTAGTGGAGGTGAGAGATCCCCTAAGCTCGACATGACGTTTGAAAATTTTTTGTAAATTGTAAATTGAGATTTGGTTATTGTAAACATTGAATTGCAAAATTGAGCACAATCGATAACTCCAGAGATTGAAAGATAAACCGGTAGAACAGGTTTATACATTCTCAATTATACGTTACTGTATTATACTGTATATATATTATGGAAGATTTGGAAAAAGTAACATATTTTGCCGAGACCGATCATCGAAAGAAAACCCCGTTTGGTGTAAAGGCGGTAGACCGTGGCAAGCATATATACGTGATCGGAAAAACAGGAATGGGTAAGTCCACTCTTCTTGAGAATATGGCGGTGCAGGACATCCAAAACGGTAATGGTCTGTGTTTTGTTGACCCTCATGGCAAGACTGCGGAATTACTTCTTGAATATGTTCCGGAGGATCGTATTGATGACGTGATATATTTTGCGCCGTTCGATATGGAGAACCCCATGTCTTTTAATATCATGGAGGATGTTGGATATGACAAACGACACTTGGTGGCAAATGGGCTGATGTCCGCCTTTAAAAAAATATGGGTTGATATGTGGTCGGCACGTATGGAATATATTTTGAACAATGTCATCTTGGCGCTTTTGGAATATCCGGATTCAACATTGCTTGGAGTAAACAGAATGCTTACCGATAAAGTTTATCGCAAAAAAGTGGTGGACAATGTTACCGATCCGTCAACAAAGTCGTTTTGGGTGGATGAATTTGCAAAATATACAGATAGATACACCATGGAGGCGACACCGGCGATTCAAAACAAGGTGGGGCAGTTCACTGCGAACCCACTTATCCGAAACATCATTGGGCAACCCAAATCGAGTTTCAATTTTCGGGATGCAATGGATCAGAAGAAGATCATTATCATCAATCTTTCAAAAGGACGTATCGGTGAAGGAAATGCCAATTTGCTCGGATCAATGCTTATTACCAAACTTTATCTTTCCGCAATGTCACGAGCGGATCTATCAGACCAAGAGTTGGGGAGAGTCCCGAATTTCTATTTATTTGTTGATGAGTTTCAATCATTTGCCAACGAATCATTCGCGGATATTTTGTCAGAGGCGCGGAAGTATAAGCTGAATCTTACTATTGCACACCAATATATTGAGCAAATGCCGGA
>JAGLOS010000042.1 GCA_023137615.1 Minisyncoccota bacterium
CACAAGGAACAATACTTCCAAACCCGGAGATGGGAAAAGTCATGGAGGGTTGTTTTGCCGGATTTGTCGGTGAAATGCAAGGCAAGCTCGAGGAAACACTTGCAGAAGCGTCACCTGAAACTCTTGTGTGTCTCGATGGAAAAGTTGGACAAGACAATATTGATAAGATCCGTGCGGGTGAGTCGCCAACACCGGAAGCGGGCGATGCTATCCGAATGTGTTTTGAAGCACAGTTTGACGCCGGAATGGCGCGATTTCTCGAAGGGCTTGAGACGATGCCGGATGAAGCAAAAAGATGTCTGGAGAACAAAGTGGGCGCGACAGTAGAACAAATGCGAGCCGGCAATGCAAATGAACTTGTCGGTCCGGAAATTGAAAGATATGTGCGGGAGTGTCTTGATGATCTTGCTGCCAAGGTAATGGCGCAAGTAAGAGAAAGTGCTCCGGCAGAGGTTCATGAATGTCTTATGGAAAAATATGAAGCAGGTATGAGAGAGAGGATGATTGCGGGTGAGATAAAAGGACCGGAAGATATTAAACCGGAAATAAATGAATGTTTGGCAAGAATAACGCTTCCATCCGGAGTGCCGGATGGAGTACCGGATGGAGGGCAGGGAGGTTCTTCAGGACAAGGTGGCATAATGATACCTTCTGCTGATTTCCAACCGGATGAGCAGATGTGTGAACAGTTCAAAATGGCACCATCGTGTGACTATCTGCCGGACAGCGTACGTGATTTGTGTGAGAAGTGTCAGCAATAAGGTCAGAGTTTGTATAGGAAATGCTCGATTTGGAAAAGATAATCGGAAGGGTCATGCTTCTTGTGAAAGTTGTGCTATAAGAGAGGAGTGAAATGCTTCAACTTGCTGCTCAAGGTTTTTTTCGTCACCATTGTTTACGATGACCGTATCTGCAAGCGAAAGCATTTCTTTTTGTGAAAGTTGTGCTTTAAGCATTTTTCTTGCACCTTCTTTGGTTTCACCGTCTCGTAAAATAATTCGTGCTATTCTCGTATGCTCCGGTGCGTCGATAGCTAGAATATGGTCAAAATATTGTGCATATTTCTTCCTAAAAGCGGGAATTTGAAAAATAATATATGGGCTTTTGACACGACGTTCTTTTTCAAATAACGCCGCAAACACTATTGGATGCAGGATATCTTCGAGAAGTATTCGTTTTTCTTGGTCGGAGAAAATTATTTCACGCATTAGTTTTCTGTTAAGTGTTCCATCGGATCGAAGAATTTCTTTACCAAAACTTTGGACGATCATTTTGAGCGTTTGAGTCGGGGAGTCCGGGTGTACACACTCTCGCGCTATATCGTCTGCGTCAAACGTGTCGATACTGAGCTTTTGGAATAGCGATGCAGCCAATGATTTACCACTGCAAAATCCGCCGACAAGAGCAACACGATAGGGTTTGCTTTTTTGCGGAGATATTGATGAGAGCGTAGTTTTCATGGTTATCTTAATTATTTATGTGTGTGGAAAGTTTTGTCGCACTCTTTACCTTCTTTGTCCTTGTATTTTTCAAGCATGTATACCGCAAGTAGTGTGGTGATCGGTACTGCAAGAACCAACCCGATACTTCCAACCATAGTTCTCACTATTTCAGTTGCAAATATTTCGCGGTTAATGATAGAACCAAAAGCGTTTTCTGATTGTGAAAATAAAAGAAGAAGAGGAAGTGCCGCTCCGGTATAGGCAAGGACGAGTGTGTTTATAAGAGCGCTTACGTGCTCTCTGCCCACGCGCATGGCTTTTTTGTACACTCTCCATTTTTCGAGATTTCTGTCTGTAGCATATAGTTCGCGCACCACGGCAACCTGAGTGATAGCAACATCATCGAGAACACCGATCGCTCCGATGATGATCGCAGCAAGAAGAAGCCCTACAAAATCAAGCTGACCGTCTGTATTGAAATTGAGATACACTGATTCGTCAGAAGCAAAACCGGTAAGATGGGAGAGATGGATCGATAACATGGCGAGGAGCCCTGTGAGCACGACTGCACTTACCGTACCGCCAAAAGCAACAGCGGAAGGTTTATTGAACCCATGAGTGAAAAATATAGCAAAGAAGAGTATGGCGATCGCTACAATAATACTGATGAGAACCGGCGAAAAGCCACTGATAAGTGTTGGCACAAGCACATAGAGAATAACAAGTATACTTCCGGCAAGGGCAACAAGCGAGCGTACACCCTGTTTGCCGGAAAAGACAATGATCACCATTACAAATAATATCATGAGTCCGATGATCGAGGCGCGGCGGTCGACCTCATAGACAGAATAGTAAGTGTCTTCTTCGGATGAGATAAAGTAATTTATGAAGAATTTCTGACCCTCTTTAAGTTGTATGTAGTCGTTGTCAAATGTTACAACGCTTCCTTTGTTTGGTCCCTCGAGAAGTTCAGCTTTGAGCGTTTGCGTTATTGACTCGACACTGGACGGGAAAAGGATCTCTGTTTTGGTGTCCGTTATTTGGATCACTTGCGCATGCCAGATTCCCTGTATTTCTTGTTGGGTCTCTTGAGCAAAAGCGAAAACGGGGGAGAGAAGAGAGAATAAAACAGTATATAGAAATATATTTCTCAGTATTTTCATTTGCCTATTATAACAGATAGGATTGAACAACAAAAAACACTTTGCATTTTTCCGCAACTTTGGTATTATACTTGCCATACGGTCATTCAAAAGCCGTATTTTCATTAACAATAGAATACTAGAATATTGTTAAACATTTCATGGTCATTTTATGACTGTGAGTTTGTTAAAAAATTATTCCGCGGTAGCTCAGCTGGTAGAGTGAGAAGCGAGTGCACGTAGCTTCGCAAGACTCATTGAGAGCTTTTGTGAGCGAAGCGAAACAAAAGAGCCAGTGAGTGGACAGCTCCTGTAAGGAGGTCGAGTATCGACCGCTCGCAGGAAAATTATTCTCACTATACTTTTGAAATATAACGGAATATCAAAACAAACAATCCGCGGTAGCTCAGCTGGTAGAGCGGTCGACTGTTAATCGATTGGTCGCAGGTTCGAGTCCTGCCCGCGGAGCCA
>JAGLOS010000043.1 GCA_023137615.1 Minisyncoccota bacterium
AATTACCAAAAGATGCGTTTTTATTCGATCGCCGGTGACATAAAAAATCCGGGCACTTATGAGTTGTCGGAAGATCATACAATCAAGCAAATACTGCAAGAAACCGGAAATTTACCTGACATGGACTTTTTTATTCAATCTGGTGGTATTTCGGGTGAGATACTGCTTCCAAACGAACTCGACCAACAAGTTAAGGGTATCGGCGGGATCGTTGTTTATGATCGCGAAAAGACCGACATCATGTCTTTAGTACAAAAGTGGACAGAATTTTTCATGGCGGAAAATTGCGACAAATGCACACCCTGCAGAGAAGGAGTATACAGAATGAACGAAATGTTCAAAAAAGGAGAGCTCGACAAAGAAAAACTGGACGATTTCCTTTTTGTCTTAGAGCAGACTAGCTTTTGCGCTTTAGGTAAAGGTGTAGCGGTGCCGTTTAGAAGTTTGATAGATAAATTGTTGATATGAGCGAGAAGATTAAAATTATTATAGACGGAAAGGAAATTGAAGCGGAAGTGGGTCAGACCATTCTTGACGTGGCGGGAGAAAACGGAATTGATATTCCCGCTCTTTGCCACCATCCCGATCTGAAAGTAAAAGCAAGTTGTCGGGTGTGTGTGGTAGAGATCAAAGGCAAGAAGGGCTTGCACGCTTCTTGTTCGACGAAAGTGGCAGACGGAATGGAAATCATAACTGACTCTGAAGATGTTAAAAGAGCCAGAAAGATCAATTTGGAACTGATCTTTGCTCAACACAGAGAAGAATGTTCGGATTGTGTCTGGAACGCCCGTTGTCAGCTGCTCAACTTGGCGAAAAAGAATGACGTAAAGATCACGCGATTTGTTGACAGAAAAACAGACTACCCAACTTATCAATTTGATGATGCTCTCATCTTTGACAGCTCCAAGTGTATTGATTGTCGAAACTGCGTTGAAGTTTGCAAAAACCAAGGAGTTGGATTTCTTGAGATCAAAGAAAAAGGTTCTCTTTTTCAAATTGTTCCCTCCGAAGATCCTAAAAAAGACTGTGTCTATTGCGGGCAGTGTATTATGAGCTGTCCTGCCGGTGCTTTTGAAGGAGTGGGAGAATTCGAAGATATAGAAAAACCCCTGCAGGACAAGGATAAACATGTTGTTGTCCAGTTTGCCCCTGCCATCAGAACCAGTATTGGCGAAGAATTTGGTCTTCCCCACGGTCAGGTCGTCACGGGGCAAATTGTAGCAGCTCTTAAGAAACTGGGGTTTAATAACGTTTTTGATACTTCTGTGGCAGCTGATTTTACTACAGTTGAGGAGTCTAACGAAGTAATTGAAAGAATAAAAGAGGGAGGAAAATTGCCCCTGATGACGTCTTGTTGCCCGGCTTGGGTAAAGTATGTTGAGTTTTATTATCCGGAATTTATTCCCAATCTGACTACCGTACGATCTCCTCAAATAATTTTGGGAGGATTAATCAAAAACTACTGGGCACAAAAAGAAAACATTGATCCGAAAAATATCGTAGTTGTTTCCATAATGCCTTGCGTGGCAAAAAAACACGAGATCAACCGACCGGAACTTGAGATCAACGGATTAAAACCGGTTGATCATGTTTTGACAACTCGGGAACTTGCGCGACTTTTGATGAAAAACAAGATCGACTTTGCTTCGTTGGAGTCTGAAGAATTAGATAATATTTTCGGCGACCCATCGGGGGCAGGAGTTATTTATGGAGCAAGCGGAGGTGTTATAGAATCAGCTTTTAGAACTACTTATGAAAAATTGACCGGAGAGAGATTGGAAAATGTTGAATTTGAGCAGGTCCGCGGCATGCAAGGAGTCAAAAAAGCGGAGGTTGAATTGGCGGGCAAAGTTCGCAAGATCGCCGTGGTTAATGGACTAGGTAATGCAAAAAAAATACTGGAAGAGATCAAAGACGATCCGAATGAAGCATATACTTGTATAGAAGTTATGGCTTGCCCCGGAGGATGTATCGGCGGAGGAGGACAGCCCCTGCCATCAAATAGCAATATCAAAAAGAAAAGAGCGGCAGGGCTTTATAATATAGACGAGAAAAAAGAGATCAGAAGAGCACACGAAAATCCAAGTGTTGAAAAAGTTTATAATGATTTTCTTAATGAAGATCCATCTGCGCATTCAATTTTACACACTTCTTATAAGAAAGCGGAAAAAGGTAATAACAAAAAATTATGATCACTGCAAAAACTTTAGTCTTTAAAAAAGAGAGAATTTCTACCTCAGTCCAATTTATTTCGTTGATGGCGGTTGTCACTTTGGCTCCGTTTTTTCTTCAGCAAGCCATAGTCGGTCCTGCGGTTAATGCTACTCTTTTTATTGCAGTTGTTCTTTTGGGTGCCAGAAATGCAGTCTTGATCGGCATACTTCCCAGCTTGGTAGCTCTGTCAACCGGGCTTTTGCCGCCGGTACTTGCTCC
>JAGLOS010000044.1 GCA_023137615.1 Minisyncoccota bacterium
AAAATAGGACTTTCGATCAAAAAGATCGATCCTGAATTTGCGGCAAAAAAAGGAGTGACTCCTCCGACATCTAACAATTCGGGCAGCAATGGACACGAACAATACACAAAACACAAATAACGACGAACAAAAAGGGCCGGCATATCGTCACCCGCATGTTCAAAATTTTCGAACACTGCAAAGCGACATGGTCGATGCGGTAAAAAAGCAGGACAGATCTCTTGCTAATATGGTATTGTCCGCACGAGAAAAGGTGTGGGAGAAAAAACAAACAGAAAAAGAGGAGGGGCTGCTCTTTCTTGAAAAGGTGCATACTAAAGATACGTATAAAAATAGCAAATATAAATATCTTCTCCTTGGACTGATCATAATGATAATCGCTCTTGTGGGATTGAGAACTTATGTTTACGATCCCGTAGAAAACTCATACCCGCACTTCATAACTCCAAATATCTCCATTAACATAGTTGGGAAGGAGACGCTCAATACGGAATATATGACCCGTGAGGTGGTATCTTCACGTATAAAAGGTCTTGCGACACACCTCACACACAAAGAGGGTGACACGGTGTGGATAAACATCATTAAACAAATAGAAATAATCGACCCCGACACCGCTGCAACATCAACAAAGATCATCAGAGTCTCTGCGCGGGAATTCATAAATCTGTGGGCAAATGATGTTCCCGGAGAACTTCTTTTTGAACTGGAGAAAGCCGATTACTTCCTTGGTCTTCACTCATCAGAAGGAAGGTTGTGGCCGTTCCTTATTATTATACACAACAACCAAGAACTGTTGTTGAAAAAAATGGGATTATGGGAACAAGAAATGTTCTCTGATACGCGAACGTTATTCACGAAAGAAGAGAGGCTCCCTGTCGGAGAATTCAAGGGGGCTGATCTTTCCGGGATACGAATACGTGTGCTTGAATTTGCCCCACAAGACCCGGGAGTGCTCTATGGTTCGATAAACAAATCCATCCTCATGCTCACAGAGAACACAAATACATTTGAGACACTCTCCAAAGAACTTCGGTAAGTTTTTAAGTTGCTATATCTGGGGAAATTTATAGATTTTTCAGTTATACCCTTTTCCTTTGCGATAGAAAGTTCTGGCAATCAATTTTCAATTTACAAACCTCAATGCTCAACAAATTTTCAAAGTTCAATTTTCAAACTTGGTGTCGTATTTGAAAATTGTATCATTGAAAATTTATTGTAAATTGAATATTAAGTCTTGATCATTTCAATCTTGAGGGTATAAATAATATTTAAGGAATCCTTTCATTGTACTTCATAGCTTTAGCGAAGAAGTGTTGAGGCGGGATAGACTTGCTCCTCTCTGTTGCTCTGGTATTATAGAGTCACTATGATACAAAATATAGACCACCTAAAAACAAAATTGGAAGAAGAAAAAGCAACTTTAGAAGCTTCTTTGGTTGATGTTGGACAAAAGAACCCGAGCAATCCCGCAGACTGGGAAGGGAAATCTGAGCCGATAGATGCTGAGCGCTCCGACAAGATCGACACCGCGGACAATATTGAGGAATATGAAACAAATTCAGCGGTAATCGCCGAGCTTGAGGTCCGTCTCAAGAATATCGATGCAGCACTGGCAAGGATCGAAAATGGCACATATGGTATTTGCAAAATATGTGGAGAAAAAATAGAAGATGACCGTCTCGAAGCAAATCCGGCGGCAAACACTTGTAAAGCACATATGAACGATTAGCCTGATGTATCGTGGATTTCTCTCGCATACACTCAGCACAAACGATCGGTTTGCGTTCACACATTATTGATATTGAGGTCGATGTCTCAAACGGACTTCATTCTTTTACGATAGTCGGGCTTCCCGACAAGGCGGTGGAAGAATCGCGAGACCGAGTATCTTCGGCAATAAAAAACTCCGGCTTTACTTCACCCAAATCAAAAAATCAAAAAGTTGTAGTCTCTCTGGCGCCCGCCGACATTAAAAAAGAGGGTCCGCTTTTTGATCTCCCGATCGCTTTGGCATATCTTCTTGCAACAGAAGAAATATCATTTGATACAGATAAAAAGATCTTTTTTGGTGAATTGTCGCTTGATGGAAAACTTCGTCCGATAAAAGGAGCCCTCTTGCTGACCCTCGCCGCGAAAAAACATGGTTTTGACGAGATCTTTCTTCCAAAAGAAAATGCCGAGGAAGCGGCGCTTGTCGGTGGTATTACCATATATGGTGTGGAGACCCTTTTAGAAATAATTGATCATATCGATACAAAACA
>JAGLOS010000045.1 GCA_023137615.1 Minisyncoccota bacterium
AGGGTGTATAATAGATTTTATGGAAGACGATACAAAAAAAAGAACCATACTGATAGTTGAAGACGAGGGTCTTCTTCGGGAACTCTTAGTGGAGAAGATGCGGTTGGAGGGTTTTAATACATTTGAAGCTTCAGATGGTGATGTAGGGCTTGAGATAGCTCTCTGTGAACAGCCGGATATGATATTATTGGATCTGTTGATGCCGAAAATGGGTGGTATGGAAGTTTTAAAGAGACTACGCGAGGATGAACGGGGAAGAAGTATCCCGGTAATTATCTTATCTAATCTAAGCGAGAAAGAGAATATCGCAGAGGGAGCAGAGCGTGGGGCGGTAGAATATTTGGTCAAAGCAAATTTTGGTCTCGAAGAGATTGTAGCAAAGATAAAAGAGATAGGACGATTGAGGATGTGGTGGCAGTAATTTTTATCATCATACCCTATATTTTTATATTATTATGAAAAATAACAAAGTGATCGTTCTTGGCAAGAAAAAAGGAGGATTCTCTCCATCTCCGGATTCCTCAAAAAAGGCGTTATCTTCACCAAGTCCAAAGAAGAAATTGGCTGAAGATCAAACAAACTTTCCAGTCTCAGGCGATGGCAAAAAGGTACTTATTGTAGAAGATGATGATTTTTTACGCGGGTTGCTTGCTCACAATATGAGTAATGTCGGATATTCAGTCAAAGCGGTACGAAACGTCGAAGAGGGTTTCAACTTCATGCGAAGAACAATACCTGACATTATTTTACTCGATCTTGTTTTGCCGGGTATGAATGGATTTGACTTTTTGCAAGAAGTCAAACAAAAACGAAAGTTATCTATGCCAATCATTGTTTTAAGTAATCTCGGGAGTCGTGATGATATCGATACCGCAAAATCTCTTGGCGCAATGGATTTTATGATAAAAGCAAATGTGGCTCCGGCACAGATAATCGATAAGGTAAACGAGATCTTGTCGTGGTAATTTCGGTGTTTTATAAAGAAGAATAACGCTGTGTTGTGCTTTTTCTAATACAGTGTAGTATATAGGTATAAAGAGGTTTTTGGTATTAGATTAAAATTAATTATTATGGAAAAAGAAGAGATTACAAAAGATATTGACAAAAAAGAATTAGACACATCCATCGATAAGGAAGAAGGAAAAGAGGATGTAGTAGAAGTGTCTCCTGAAAGAGATGAGATCAGGAAAGACGAAGATGAGACAAATGCGTCTTCCGAAGGGTCTGTGACAGAAAAAGAAGAACAAGATCAAGATATTGACAATGAAGTTTCCAAGGAGGATGTTAGAAGTGCCACCTTCCAAAAAGGATCCGGCAGTAAAAGATCATTATTTATTGTTATAGCGGTTGTTGTTGTCTTGGCTCTTGTCTTATTGTGGCGTGGTTTGCAAGAGGACAAATATGTGAATCCTGTTTATGGATATTCATACAATTATCCTGAAAATGTTCAGCTTGTTTCATCAGATAATATTCCAACCGAACTTGCATTGCAGGGGTATGGGTCAATGGCAGATCTTGGTCTTACTGATGGAGATTCGTTTTTGATCTACTCGGATGAAGATACGGGTGATAACGTGGTTTACACAATACTTGAGCTTTCTGCTCGAGAAAGCTACATGTCATTTGATGCATATAAAGAGGCGTTATTTGCAGAATTAGAGAGAACAAAGCAGGAAGATGGGATCGAATATGAAGTGGTTGACTCAATTGTGGGTAAAAATATCGAGTCTATAGAATACTATTTTGAAGCAGAAATTCCTATCGATGAGTTAGGGAACACAAGAACGGGAGTGTTTTATGACAATTTGTTTAAAGTTGGGGATAATTCCTACAGTATCTCTTTCGGGTATCCAAAAGATACCATAAAGACTGGAGAATATATGGGTCTCTATCGAGATGTTATTTCTTCATTTAAGGTGGATGAAAATTTTGTAGCAGAGCAAATAACTACTGAAGAAATCGATAATGAAAATTCTACCACTTCCGGAGAAGAAGGAGACGGTGTTTCTCTCGAAGAG
>JAGLOS010000005.1 GCA_023137615.1 Minisyncoccota bacterium
ATGTCATTATTTATTCTTGGATTCGCTGTTTCGGTAAAACTAAACGCTCTTTTTATACTTGCCTCGATCTTGTTGTGCATATTATATATGGTCCCGTATAAAAAATGGCATATTTCCGCACAACAAAAGACAAAAGTGCTTTTTGTAGGAATTCTTTGCTTTATGACACCTCTACTTATGTGGTCATGGTATGCAATAGACACTGGTGGAATTTACAAAATAACAAAATACACAAATATTATTTCAAGTCATAATGAGACCTCGCTCGCTCTCGACAAAGATCAATTCCAAAAATTCGGTATTGATATCGCAACCTGCCCTTTTAACGGAGAAATAGAAGATAATAACCGTTTTATTAAAAAACCACTCTCTTTCAACAACTTTCTTCTTGTTCCGTGGCAGATCACAATGAACGAAAGAGGATTTTCACGTTTATATGTAACTGAAATAGGATTTATTTTTCTTATTACCGGTATACTTTTTCTTTTTTCTCTTGTACGTTTATCATATTCAAAAAAGAGGACGCTTGTGAAAGACAAAAAAATTATTCCTTTTGTCATCATTACAACAACATACTGGATTTTATGGCTTTTGTTTGGAAGAAATATTATATGGTACGGTTATTCAGGGTTTGTTTTTTTATGCATTATGATTCCGCTTGTGTTTCTGTATAACTCAAAAAATAAACTTTTTAAAATAATACTGTATGCCGCCATAGCTATTAACATACTCATCATGTTGACCATCCGAACGGCACATTTTGCACATCCATACACTCTTATTTATGTTGCAGAAAATATTGATCATTATGTGGACAAATTTGAGCCCATAACCACAATCCTTAATTCATCAGAAGATACCTTTGCGTATCTCATCGAAGGAGAAATGTTGTATTACATAAAAGACAACCACGAGCGTGTGATAAAAGATCACTACCTTGACCTGTTTACCTGTCTCGATAGCAAAAAAGACGACGTTGAAATATTGCAACACTTACAAACTCTTAATATCGATTATGTGGTATATAACAATCAAATCTCCAGTGTAGGAAACAATCCTACAGGCATGCGACGCAAAGAAATAGTTCGTTTTCTTCTTTTTGCACAAAAAAATCTCAAACAAGAATTAATTACGGACGATTTCTTTCTCTTTTCTGTTCCTAAGTGACACACTCGACTTGAGCATTTGATATAAGTAAAAAATAAATTACCGCAAAACGCTCTTTCGCGCTACAATACAACATATATGCAGAAAATAACCCCCCAAATACTAATAATAAACCATTTCCAACTTAATCCGTCTCAAAAAAGGGCTTTAGGGAAACTTCATTTACATACACTGCAAGACCTTGTATATCATTTTCCACACCGATACAGTGACATTGGAAAAATTCGGAAAATAAGCACGCTCAAAGGAGGCGAATCAGCCACCATATACGGAACCATCTCCAAGATAAAAACACGAAAAGCATTCCGCACCAAGATGCCCATGGCAGAAGGTACTGTCGAGGATGGTACCGGAAAAATAAAAGTAGTGTGGTTCAATCAAGCATATATAGCCAAAATGTTCCCTGAAGGTTCAATGGTTATGCTTCAAGGAAAGATCACTGATGGGAAAAACGGATTTACTCTCGCAAATCCCGAAATTGAAAGAACCAAAGACATGCCGATAGATGCCAGCGACACGCTTTTTATGAAAGATAAAGAAATGTTCGGCATACCTGTATACCCGGAAAGTAGAGGGATCACGTCGAGATGGTTCCACTACAATATCCAGAAAATTCTTGCCTTGGGTATTCTCGATGAACTTGAAGATCCTATTCCGAAAAATATCCTCAAAAAATACAACCTCCCCTCCCTCAAAACTGCACTTATCTGGATCCACGGACCCAAAAAAGAGTCTGACGCGCAAGCAGCGCGCAAGCGCTTTGCTTTCGAAGAAATTTTCTACATCCAACTCTCACGACAAAGATCCAAGAAAGAATATGAAAAGAATAATTCATACGCGATCGATATATCACAGGATAAATTAAATGAATTCATAGACAGATTCCCTTTCACCTTGACGAGCAGTCAACAAAACGCGACTAAAATGATAATAAAAGATCTCTCAAAAGAAAAGCCAATGCTCCGGCTGCTTGAGGGTGATGTGGGGTCAGGAAAAACCGCGGTTGCGGCCGCCACAAGTTTTGCGGTCATTTCCTCGTATCCTAAAGGCAAACCGGTGGATAAATTACAGGTAGCATATATGGCGCCAACGGAAATTTTAGCTAAACAACTCTATGAATCATTCATTCAATATTTTTCACACTTACCCGTGCAAGTCGGTCTTATTACCTCTTCCGGCTGTAAAAAATTTCCCTCAAAAGTAAACCCTGAAGAGCCAACAGATATTTCCCGCTCCCAGCTGCTTAAATGGGTTGCAAACGGTGAGATCGATATTATGGTGGGCACCCATTCGCTTATTCAAAAAACCGTACAATTCAAACACCTCGCATATGTGATCATTGACGAACAACACCGCTTTGGCACAACTCAACGCGCAAAACTTGTACAAAAAGAAGGTCATTCGCCACACTTTCTTTCAATGACCGCGACCCCAATACCGCGTACTCTTGCTCTCACTATTTACGGCGACTTGGATCTCACGTTGCTTGATGAAATGCCCCACGGCAGAAAGCCCGTTACCACTGAGATCGTTCTACCGAGTAAACGCGAAGAAACTTATGGGAAAGTGCAAGAAGAGCTAGCACGAGGAAAGCAAGTATACGTGATCTGTCCGCGCATAGATGAACCGGACCCCGACAAAGAACTTGCTCTTATTGTAAAATCGGTCAAAGAAGAAGCTGTGCGCTTAAAGAAAAATATCTTCCCGAAATATAATATTGAAATACTTCATGGTAAAATGCCTGCAAAATCACTTACGGTAAGCAAGAAAAGCAAGGAGTCTGTTATGCGCGATTTTGAAGAACACAAAATTGATATCCTTGTAGCCACATCTGTCGTTGAGGTTGGCGTTAACATTCCCAATGCAACAACTATTATTATTGAAGGTGCTGAGCGTTTCGGACTCTCCCAGCTTCATCAGCTCCGCGGACGTGTCCTGCGAAGCGAAGACCAAGCGTATTGTTACATCTTCGCTGATACAAAAACAAAGAAAACTCTCGACCGTCTCAAAGCACTGAAGACTGCCAAAAACGGTTTTGAACTCTCCGAGCTTGATCTGCAACTGCGCGGAGCCGGTGAGCTCGCAGGCAAAAAACAATGGGGTATCTCCGACATCGGTATGGAAGCCATCAAAAATATAAAAATGGTGGAAGCAGCGCGAAGCGAAGCAACACAAATTCTGGAAAAAGACCACGACCTAAAAGATCATCCACTTATTTCCGCGCGCATAGCAAAATTCGCAATTCCGATTCATTTTGAATAATTTTCAATCAAAAAGAATTCTCTATAGCTCTGTTGTGGGGGGCAGCGTATAATGTGCTACAAAGTTTAAGCGCTCTCTCCTTACGTCAAGATGACAAACTTTGTGTTGGGGTGATTTTGAAAATATTATCACTACAGCCCTGCTGCGAGGTAATTTATTTAAAAAGAAATTACTTTTTAGAATCAGACTTCTTCTCTTTTTCTAATTTTTCCGCCTCCTCTTTTTCTTCTTCTTCCTTTTTCTTTTTGTTGAAAAAATCAAGTACAATTTCCACTGTAGTGTTTTTTAGTTTCTTTTCGAGATCAAAATTATATCTGGACATAACATATCGGATCTTCCACTTTACGGTATCTTTTTCTATTGATTCGACGTTGATGGTAATATTATCCTTGCTCGCAATTACATCACGAAACTTTCGCGACATCCTAGAGATAATACGCCTTTGCAGTTCCTTATAATATTGCAATTGGTCTTTATTGAGAACAACATCCACAAACACATTCTTGACCGTGCTTTTGCTATAATTTATTACCTCACGAGTAGTAACTAGATTATTAGGAATATATATAGTATCTTTTGTGTCGGTCAAAAGCTGAATATGCGTAAAAGTCAGATCTTTGATCCTGCCCTTATGGTTTCCGATCTTAACGTACTCGCGCAGTTTAAACTTTCCGGAAAACATAATATTAACACCGTTGATAAAATTAGTGATATATTCTCGAAAAGAAATAGCAAGAAAAGCAGTCATGATGGTCAAAGACATCAAAAGTTCTTTTATATCAATAAATAAAATATCAATTGCGGCGAGAACAAAAATGAGTCGGAAGAAAAAAGATGATAACTGGTTAATGCCGATGGTAAAATTGTCAATATAGTCTTGTGGGCGCTTGTTTTGCTTTCTATAAATAAAAACAATAAACAGAGAAACAACAGCAAACGAAATATTGAGCGCGAAATATATAACAACAAGGTTTATGATCTCCGTAAAAAATTTTATCGGAGTAAAAAGATCAACATACACGCGAGAGGCATATATTGAAAGGACGAGAAGTGCAACTCTCACATAAATACCGCCGGAGTACGACGGTCTAAGTGTTGTAATAAAATTAATAAATTTGTCTTTTGCCATGATCATTAAGAGTATGTTTGGTTGAAAATAGATATCTATATATTACATACATGCTCAAAATTAGACAAAAGGTTACAAAATAAAAGCACCTCGTCTTGTATTATTTCCTTACAGGAACTGTCCACCTTTTGGATATTTTGTTTCGTTGCACTCACAAAATAATCCCAAAAGGTCTTACGAAGCTCCAAGTATTCGCTTCTCACCTGGGACCACCAAGATATACTTTGTATAAATTCATCGTTCGGGTGAACAAAAAATACGCCTTACTATTTGTGCGCCTGCCTGGACTCGAACCAGGGACCACCAAGATATATTCAGAGAATATAATTCCATCACTCGCAGAAATTGCAAATCTGAGTCCGCCCTCCAGGACTCGAACCTGGGACCACCAAGATATAAGCTTGGAGCTCTAACCAACTGAGCTAAGGGCGGACTCATATTTTCAATTTACTACTCGTTTGAAATTAAAAGCTTGGAGCTCCCTGCCTACCGGCAGGCAGGTAACCAACTGCGCTAAGGGCGGTATGGTGGTTATACTACTAAAAAACCATCTTTTCCGCAATGAAAAAAGAATGCGTCAATTATCCCGCAAACCACATGATCTGATCAAAATCATCTTCCTCTGCGGCTTCATTTCTTTTTTCATACCCACACTCTTCGCAACGATGAGTAATGATATATTTATCTCCCTTTTTTTCCACATCCACCGGTCGCATCATTGCTCCACATTCGCTCGCGCGATCCCCGGGGTGTATATCCACATGTTTGCTCCACAAACATTGCGGGCAATGGTTGGTATACCCATTGCCGGAAACTTGCGCGCCGCAATGTTCGCAAACAAAATCTTCTTCCTTACGGATAAATTTTTTTGATTGCATATTAGATCGTAAATAGGTAAATATCAAAGGCAGTCCTTGGTATTCACACAAAGCCCTTTTTGTTTTGAATAAACTTTTTATTCTTGAACTTCATCCTCTTTTTGATGTTTTCCCTCCTCAACAATTTCTTTGGCTATTGTTTTTACCATATCTTCCTCCTCTTTTTTCTTCGGAGTAATGCCATTTGCTATCAAAATTTTCTCAAAATCTTCTCGCTCAAGCGTTTCGACACGTATCAGTTCTTTGGAAATGACCTCAAACGCTTTTTTGTGCTCAGTAAGAATCTCTTCCGCCTTATTCTTTGCTTCCTCGATCATTCTCGACACCTCCTTGTCAATTCGCGTTGACATCGTCTCAGAAAAGCTCTCTTCGAAAGAACCTCCCATACCGGGCAAAACCCTGCTCGGGCTACTCTCATACGCCACCGGACCAATCTCATCTGACATACCATAACGAGTCACCATATTTCGGGCAAGTGCGGTCGCTACCTGCAGATCATGTGAAGGACCTGTTGTAATATCATTAAAGACCATCTGTTCTGCCACATATCCACCAAGCGATACAGCTAATTCATCAAGAAACTCTTTTTTAGACTGCAAACACTTCTCTTGGAGTGGGAGCTTGAGTGTGTACCCACCCGCTGCTCCTCGTGAGATGATCGTTACTTTGTGAACCGGATCCGCATGTGGAAGTACAGACGACACAAGAGCATGACCTGCTTCGTGGTATGCCGTAATCTTCTTTTCTTTTTTTGAAAGCAAATGACTCTTTCTCTCGGGTCCCAACATCACCTTCTCGATCGATCGAATAAAGTCAAACTGACTCACTTTCTTTCTGTCTTCTCTGGCTGCCAAGATTGCCGCTTCGTTCATAAGCGAAGCAAGATCAGCTCCCGAAAAACCGGGGGTCCTTTCGGCAATAACTCGTAAATTAACATCTTCAGTAAGGGGTTTCTTTTGTATATTGATCTTTAGGATCGCTTCTCTGTCGTTGATATCAGGCAGATCAAGCATAACTCGTCTATCAAACCGTCCGGGCCTAAGCAATGCGGGGTCAAGAACATCAGGACGATTGGTTGCCGCCAGAATAATAACTTTTTCATTTGGCTCAAAGCCATCCATCTCAACCAATATTTGATTAAGTGTCTGCTCGCGTTCATCGTTGCCTCCGCCAACACCCGAGCCGCGCACTCGTCCCACTGCGTCAATTTCATCTATGAAGATGATTGCGGGCGACGCTTTCTTTGCCATCTTGAAAAGGTCACGCACGCGGCTTGCTCCCACACCAACAAACATCTCCACAAATTCCGAACCGGAAATAATAAAGAACGGCACACTGGCTTCACCTGCAACGGCTCGCGCCATGAGCGTCTTTCCCGTACCGGGCGCACCCACCAACATTATTCCTTTTGGTATTCGCGCACCAATATCCAAAAACTTTTTAGGATTCTTTAAGAAATCAACGACCTCGTGCAACTCTTCTTTTGCTTCTTTGTTACCGGCTACATCTTTAAATGTTACTCGTTGATTTTTGTCATTCGGGTCAATTATACGCGCTTTTGACTGTCCAAAAGAGAACGCTTGCATTCCTCCTGAACCTTTCACTTGTCGTGAAATGAACCAGAAGAAAAATACCAAAAAGAGGATTGGGATCAAAAACGGCGCCAAGTTAAGCAACCAATAGCCAAGCCCTGTTGGGTTTTTAACATCCAAGTCTACCGTCGCAAAGATCTCCGGGGTTACACCATAATTTACCAGTGTCTCAGAAAGTGATGCTTCAACTTCTTTCTTCGATTTTTTTATTATCGGTTCAGTATCTTCCGTAGCATCCTCCGGCAACAGATATTCGATCTTAAGACTATCACCTTCTACTTCGATCTTTACCACTTCACCCGCCACAATATCTTGTGCAAGCTGTGAAACTGCGATCTCTTCAATCTCTTTTTTGTTCTCAACAAACACTGAATACAGAGTCGCGATCACCAAAAAAACGAAAATGACTGTTAAAATATTGTTAAAAAATGATTTGTTTGAACCTTTTTTAGGTTCTTTTCCCTTAGGACCGGGCGTGTTTTTGTCTTTTTCATCAAATATTTGCATGGTGCTCATTATACATTAAAATTTAAGAATTAAAAGACTTTAAATATCAAAAATAACAAGACAGTCCAGCGTTATTGTGGTATAAATTGGTGTACATGAGTAAGTATTTATACAACAAAAAAGCAACCTTCAACTACGAAATTGTTGACACCTTATCTGCCGGCATTCAATTGCACGGCTTTGAAGTTAAATCGATCAAAACTTCAAAAGGAGGTTCGTTGGAAGGGTCACATGTCATAATAAGAAATGGTGAGGCATTTTTGGTGGGCGCACATATTCCAGATTATCAAATGGGAAACACGCCAGCAGGGTATAACTCCAGACGGGAACGCAAGCTTTTGCTTACCAAAAAAGAGCTTGAGAGAATACTCGAAACAGAACATTCAAGTGGGTTGACAGTAGTACCCCTTTCATTGTATAGTAAAGGCAGGTACATCAAGGCAGACATTGCAATTGCGCGCGGAAAAAAGAAATACGACAAGCGCGAAACAATTAAAAAACGAGATTCACAACGTGAACTCGCACGTGAATTTAAAACACGGTAAGCCCTTTAAAAAAAGACCGGTCACTCGCAAGCAGTATTGATCAACTTACGCTCAATACTGCTTGGGGATGATCGGCCTAGATAGTTGAGATTTCTTTGTTTTGTGCAAAGTCGAGCAAGTTACCATATAACTCGTAAATAGGTATTGGTAAAACTTAAGTGCTAAATCACTTAAAACTGCAATTCTTTCACCTTTTCAGGCAAAAGACCTTGCAATGGCTGTAGCGTAACCGCTCGCCTCACCCAATCTTCTGATGTCTGATAACGGAGTACGGGTGTTATATTTTTCAGGCTCGAGCGCTGCAATTCCGCAATGCAGACTTTAAATGTAGCGGATCGATTGAATATGGTTTTGTTTGTTTAATACATATTTAATTTAAATTGCGAAAGCAAATGAAACAAACTATACTTTGTAGACTCAATCCAAAACCTCATCTACACGCGAGTTCGATTCTCGCCATCTCCACAAAAAACATTAGCGCTCGAAAGAGCGCTTTTTGTTTTTCCAGTGGAGTTTTAATAGACTTTGCTCGAACTTACTTCGAGTCAAAGACCGACTAACCGTCCGCGCCGGCAGAACTCCTTACAGGAACTGTACGCCTTGTGCCTTTTTTCTTTCGCTTCGCTCATAAAATAACTAACAAAGTTTTGCGGAAGCCCCTTTGCGGTATTAGTGTTTTTACGTCCGACAAAAATAATTTTTCTTTTTTTCAGACTATGATTATATTTTAAATTGTTTTTACCCACATCTTATCCACCTACGGCAAACTCTCACATGCTTCCCCGTCACCATCGCGATCTAAACGATGAATATCATTACTTACTCCCCCACAAAATTCATATACCTCTTGTGCTTCTGCGTGAGTTGAGAAATTACCACAATTATATGCGTTAAAACTACATACATACTCACCTGTATCAATAACCACAACTTCCTCAACAGACTCGAGAGTAACTTCTACTATTTGAGTCTCCTCAGATTCGTCACAAACCCCAGCAGCCCACAGACCTTTTTCAGCACTCCGTGCAAACAGCTCCGCCTCTTTAAATTCAGCTTGGTATTTATATGGAGTATTATATGTATACTCATACGCGTATCCCTCCTCTATCATGTACTCGTTGAAAAACAAACCGTCTTCAAGATATACATAAGCAAGCAGTCGATCATATTTATCTAGTTCACCTTGCGTTGAGTCTTGTTCAATTCTTACAGACTTCCCAGTAAGTAATTCTTTCGCTTTGTTTGATGCCTCCACACCAAAACACTCAACCGGTTTGCGAGGATCAACGGTCTCCGGTGTATCAATTCCAATAAGACGCAAAGTTACCTTTTTACCATTCATATTTACAGCAAGGGTATCCCCGTCAACAACTTTTATTACAGCGTAATATGTTTCTTGGTCTTCATGGTTTTCTTCATCTTTTTTCTCTAGAGAAGCTGCTGCTATCCCTGACAAATTAGAATTCACTTCAAAAGTATTTTGTTCTATAGGATCTGCAAGACCAATAACGAAAAGAAATACAAAAAAACCACCAATTCCATAGAGAACTTTTTTCACATTAGAGGAAAACTTCATTCTTGAATTATATCAAAAAAACCGGCTCCCGCCGGTTTTTTCTTTCCATTTTAAATTATCCTTACCCCACAAACGTCAATGCCTTTCCTGACTTTTCTCCTCGACCTGTTCGACCGATGCGGTGAACGTAATCATCATACGATTCAGGGAGATCATAATTGATCACATGTGTTACATTGTTGATGTCCAGTCCTCGAGCCGCAACATCCGTTGCGATAAGCGCGGTTACTTCCCCATCCTTGAAACGCTTCAATGCCCGTTGTCTTTGTCCATGAGATTTATTGCCATGAATAGATTCCGTTTTTATGTTTTGTCTGTTTAACGATTTTGACAATTTCTCTACACCGTGTTTTGTTCGTCCAAAAACCATAACTCTTGAAAAATCCTTTTGTATCAAATGCTCGACAAGGATATCAATTTTGTCGCGACCGTTAATACGGACTACGTCCTGATCAATGTTCTTGGATGTATCTTGTGTTTTTACCGACACCTTTACAGGGTCATTCAAGAAGTCTGAAACGATCGCTTCAATCTCTCTCGGCATCGTCGCTGAGAAACATAGAGTATGACGTTTCTTTGGTACACTCTCCAATATGAAACGCATATCATTGACGAACCCCATGTCAAGCATACGATCTGCTTCGTCAAGCACTACCGATTGCACACCTCCCAGTTTAAGCTTTCCTCTTTTTATAAGGTCGATCACTCGCCCCGGAGTTCCTATAACAATGTGATTATAATTCTTGAGTTTTCGTATTTGAGGTGTGATCGGAGTACCTCCGACACATACAACGGAAGCAAGATTCATCCCTCTTGAAAAAGTACGGAACTCTTCTTCGATCTGCAATGCAAGTTCACGAGTCGGTGTTAGTACAAGGATTTGTCCCGCTTTATTTGCATATACACCGTGAATGAGCGGAATAAGAAATGCCGCGGTTTTCCCTGTACCTGTGTTTGCAAGTCCTACAACATCTTTTCCTTCGAGAATACATGGAATTACTTCATCCTGAATGGCAGTTGGTTTTGTATATCCTTTACGTTCCAGATTTTTCTTTATGGAAATATCAACAGCAAAATCTGCAAAAGAGTGCTTCGGTACAAAAGGAGCTTCTTCAACAAATGTAGCTTTGTTGATGAAAGAATTGATGTTATACGAAGGTTGTTTTCGTCTATTGTTGTTACCACCTCTTGACCCACCTCTAAAAGACTTTCTTCCTGATGCTCGAGAAAAACCGCCGCTTCCCTGTGGTTTACTTCCCCCGCGTTTCTTGGTTCGTTTTGCTCTGCGAGAGACAGATGAGCTGTTCGTACGAGACGAACCTGAACCGGAAGCACTTCTGCGCTTCGATGTAAATGATTTTTTATTCATATATAATTAACCACGACAATGCGTGGCGATAAGTATTAAGACCTCGCTAAAGAGGTCTATAGAGTATGTATTACATGCTCTGTTCTACAAGAGATTGACATCTTCAATTAGGTTTACACATACTGCCACATAAACTAAAAAAAGTCAACCTTCTGTATCCGCAAGGTCGGACCTTGCGAAACCACATTGTTAAAGACCAAACAAAAAACCCCGAATTGTCGGGGTTTTTTGTTTGTATATTTTTCTATTTTTACTGTTTTGTATCCCCTACCACATCCTCATCAGAAACTTCTTCGTCGTCTGTTTCGTCAGCAACAACTTCTTCTGTTGCTTCTTCGTCGAGACCTTCTTCAGCTTCAACACCGTCAACTCCTTCAACAGAGTCTTCGGTTCCTGCAGCTGTTTCGTCTGTTGCTCCTGTTGTTGTGTCATTGTCAACAGGCATATTCTCTGCAGAATCATTACCTCCCAAGAGGAAATATCCTCCAATAAGAACAACGATCAAAACAACGATAATACTGGTTTTATTCATACTCTAAATTATTATTAAACTTTATAATCAACTCGTGGATACCCAATAAATGATATACACTCTCATAAAATACCATACTCTGTACAGAAGCGCCAGTGGAACAATATCCACACCTTATTTTTCTCCATTCTTTTGAGGTTTGTGCGGCAGATCTTTCGGAGTCATATCATTTAGCAATGTTCTGAGTACTTTTGTCTGGATCTCTCGACATATACTACATTGTACACAATGTTCAAACATGGCAGTCGTCTCTGACAGTCACATTTTCTGTGTCTTCTCTTCTCCTATTAAATTTTTATGTTCTTTTACAATATATAGCGTATTACGACATGTCTTTTGGTCAACCGTGCCACTTATCTACACGATACAAGCATGATATAATTGCTCATAACATGGAAGAACAAAAAAAGAGACCCCTTACATACTTTCTCCCCTTTATCGCACTTTGGACCATACCGGTTTTGGTCATTGTTCTCGGATATTTCATATATGACGGATACCAGTATAAAAAAGAACAAGCTGTCCACTATATCGCACTTGAAGAAAAATTTGAAGCTCAATTGCTTTTGCAGTCACAGCTTCTTGCAAGCTCCACCAAAGCATTGAGCGATTCGATCGGTATAATTGAAGAAAACCTTTCTCTTACCAAAAGCGAAAGCTTGGCACTTTCTAATGCGCTGGAAGATGCGCTTAACGCGGAAAAACAAAAACTCGCCTCTCTTCAGAAAGAAACTGCAAATTTAGGCGGCGCTGTCGGGGACTTGGAAAAGCTTAGTGAAATAGACTCGGAGCTTCTTATGAAATATTCAAAGGTGTTTTTCCTCAATGAACACTATGTTCCATCGAGTCTCTCAGAAATACTTAATAAATATCTCTATAGCGAACGAGAAACAAAATATTTTCACACCGGTGCGTTACCCCATCTTACCCAAATGATCGATGACGCGCTCACACAAGGCAAAGTACTCTATGTAAGGTCAGCTTATCGCTCATTCAACGAACAAGATAATCTAAAAAGTCATTACACTGTTACATATGGAGAAAACACTGCTAACACTTTCTCAGCAGACCAAGGATATTCTGAACACCAGCTCGGTACCGCTGTTGATCTGATAACAACAGGATTTGAAGGAATACTTACAGAAGATTTTGATACTACCGATGAATATGTTTGGTTAAAAAACAATGCTCATAATTATGGATTTACGCTATCTTATCCCAAAACCAACGGATATTATGTATATGAACCATGGCACTGGCGTTTTGTTGGTGTCGCTCTGGCAACAAAACTACATAATGAGAATATAAATTTCTACGACATGGACCAACGAATCATAGACGAATATCTGATATCTATTTTTGACTAACTCTTTTCAAAAAGTTAAAAAAGACACAATCACGTATAACTGAACGACCTTGCCAAAATACCATATACATGGCATAATGGCGCAACATGAAAAACTACTCCTACAAATACGACTGTATCGTCATCGGTGGCGGTCCATCAGGTATGATAGCAGCCGGACGAGCGGCAGAGCTTGGCGCCCATGTTTTACTTTTGGAAAAGAACAAACAGCTTGGTAAAAAGCTGCTTCTTACCGGAGGAGGACGATGCAACATCACCAATGCAATATTTGACGTACGGGAATTCCTCAACTGCTTTCCTCAATCCAAAGAATTTCTCTTCTCCCCTTTTTCTAAATTTTCTGTCAAAGATACCTTTGATTTTTTTGAAAAACGAGGGCTTCCTTTAATTACTGAAGCGCAAAAACGAGTATTTCCAAAAACCGAAGACTCAAAAGACGTACTCCAAGTGCTCGAAAATTACATGAAACAAGGGAGAGTCGAAGTACGACGCAATATTAAAGTAACCTCTTTTAGAAAAAATGATAATGGCGCTATTGTGTCTATTAGAACCTCAAACGACGAAGAGATCCCCGCACGCAACTTTATTCTTGCCACGGGAGGCAATGCAGCTCCAGAGACGGGTTCCACCGGCGACGGTCTTGAATTTCTTGAAAAACTTGATCACACCATAAGTAAACCAAATCCAAATATCGTACCACTCAGATCTGACACAAAATGGGTGCATGCACTATCCGGTACAACGCTCTCGTTTATGACCATTCGTTTCAAACAAAAAGACAAAACGAGGGTCAAAAAAACCGGCAAAGTTCTCTTTACTCACTTCGGTCTTTCAGGACCACTTATCCTTAATTCCGCATATGAGGTCAAAAAGCTTCTTGAAAAAGGCAAAGTGGAAGCATCGATCGACATGTTCCCGGACACGGAAGAAAATGAACTTGATCGCAGGGTGTGGCGACTTTTTGAAAAGAACAAAAACAAACAACTGAAAAATATTTTGCACGAAATACTCCAGAAGAATCTTGCTGAAGAATTTTTAAAATTTCCTGATATTGTGACACCGGATCGAGAAGTAAACTCGATCACTAAAGTTGAGCGCAAAGCGCTCGTAAAGAAAATGAAGAATATGACATTGTCCATTATCGGCACAATGGGTTTTGACAGAGCTGTCATCACAGATGGTGGAGTAATACTTGAGGAAGTAGCTTTTAAAAACATGAGTTCAAAGATCCACCCAAACCTCTACTTACTTGGAGACATTTTAAATATCAACCGCCCTTCCGGAGGATTCTCTCTTCAAATGTGCTGGACCACGGGCTGGGTAGCCGGAACAGACATTGGAGAAAAAAGCGCAGCAAAACACTCGTAACAAAAAACGCGGAGACAACACCTCCCAAGTCTTTGTATGCACAGATACATATTATTCTACGGTCGACCACTTCGACTAAAGCATGATACAATAAATGTATTGTGAAAAAAGAAAATGGAAAATTTTCTTCTTTTTTAAGAAAAGCGATGTGGGTATTTGCCGGCATGTTCAGTGCAACATTATTTGTAGTGATTATCGGATACGGTGGATATGCACTTGTCGACAACATCCCTTTGTTATGGTTGTACCTCATCCCCGTTATTCTGGGAATGTTACTATATCTCATAAGTTTTGGGATATTCAAAAAACTTAGTCGCGTGGAGAAAGTTAAAAGCGAGTTCCTTACTGTTGCCGCCCACAACCTTCGCACACCACTGACGAAGATACAGTGGCTAGTTTCAGATGTTTCCGGAAAAATACAAGACCAGGAAACACTCATTCGTTTTAAAGAAATACAAAACTCATTAAAAGATCTCACCCAGATCGTAAACAGATTTTTAGAGATCTCTGAAGCGGGACAAACATCCGTTTACTTTAGTTATGCCTTTGAGACACAACATATTGAGTACGTGGTCTTGCAAGCAGTTTCAACACATAAGGTTGGGATCGAGCAAAAGAATCTGGCACTCACCACTCGCATTCGAGAGGGTCTCCCGGCTGTTCTTGCAGATAAAGAGCGCATACAACTTGTAATAAATATTCTTGTAGAAAATGCTATTATGTACAACGAACAAAATGGCTCAATAGACATCGAACTCTACGAAGAAAAAGGAGACATGATCACTTGCTCAATAAAGAGCACCGGGATCGGTATCGCGAAAGAAAATCTTCCAAAAATGTTTACCAAATTCTACAGAACTCAAGAAGCAATATCAAAAAATACCGACAGTATCGGGCTTGGGCTCTCTCTTGCAAAAGAGATTATTAAAAAACACGGCGGGAAGATACACGTTGAATCCGATGGAAAAGGGCTTGGCGCTCGATTCTGGTTTACCTTGCCCGTGGCACGAGAGAAAAAATAGGATTACCTTTTAATTGACCCATTAAAACCCCTCCAAAGGACCGGTGTTTTGTTGGATAATAAGTGCTTGACAAATAGGTATTTACTGTGGTATAATTAAAAAAGATTAAGTTGTTTGTTATTATTAATATTTTAAATAAAAAATATGATAAAAAATATTTTTATAGGCATTTTCTGTTTCTTGCTCGTCTTCCTCATGATATTCATGCTGGCAGAGGCATATGAAAAAGAGGAATGCGGAAGGATTTTTAGCCAACTGCAAGACAAGCAGAAAGATCCTTCATTATATCCCGGTTTTCATCTTACTCCCCACATCAAATCGATGTGTCCTGAGATAGAGCACCAGCTCCAATAAATCCTCTCAACCGAGAGGTAACCCCGCAATAGCGGGGTTTTTCTTTATCTTGAGTTTTAAAATCCTTGACTTTTCCGTATTTTTGAACTATTATTTTGTACACATCCGCTATAAAGCGGTTTTGGTTTTGTATAAAATACAAAACCAAATAAGAATACAACATTTTGAAACAAGAGAGACTGCGTATAAATAATCAAATAAAGTCAGCGGAATTGCGTGTTCTTGACGATGAAGGCGGTAATCTGGGTGTTATTACCTCCAGAGAAGCTCTTAAAATAGCGCAAGATCGCGGACTTGACCTTATTGAGATTTCCCCTGCCGCGCGACCACCGGTTGCAAAAATAACGGATTATGGTAAATTTCAGTACGAGCAAAAGAAAAAAGCCAAGGCGGCTAAGGCAAATACGAAGATAACCGAAACTAAGGTTGTCCAAGTCAAGATCGGCACAGGAGAACACGATCTCAACCTCAAGGCAAATAACGTTTCAAAATGGCTCAAAGAAGGTCATCGGGTAAAAATAGACTTATATTTGGTTGGTCGAGCAAAATATTCTGACGAATCTTTCAAGAAAGAGCGTTTGGAGAGAATATTAAAGCTCATCTCTGAAGAATATAAGGTGGCAGACGAGCCAAAGAGGAGCCCAAAAGGATTCACAGTGGTTATCGAAAAAGTACACGGTAAAAAATAATTTGTATGAAAACAAACAAATCACTTACAAAAAGAATAAAAATCACCAAGAACGGAAAAATGCTTACCCGGACTCCGGGAGGCAATCATTTTAATGCAAAAGAAAGCCGTCTAAAACAATTAAAACGAAAACGAGGTCAGAAAATTACCATGAGCAATAAAGTTCGTGGACGTTTTATGCCGGGAGTATAAAAACTTACAAACTTATCAATTTATAAACTGACGTATGACACGAGTAAAGAGAGGAACAATTTCATTAAAACGACGCAGAGAAGTGCTTAAAAAGGTAAAAGGATACCGACACGGCAGAAGCACAAAAGAACGTCAGGCAATAGAGGCAATTTATCATGCCGGCAATCATGCTTTCGCACACCGAAAGAAAAAAAAGAATGATTTTCGACGTTTGTGGCAAGTTCAAATCAGCGCCGCAGTAAAAGAGTTGGGTTTCTCCTACAGTAGATTCATTGATGCTTTGAACAAAAAAGATATTGGCATCAACCGAAAAATGCTTGCCAACTTGGCGGAAAACAACAAAAAGACCTTCGAAAATATCGTTGCAAAAGTAAAATAGAAAAATCTCTTTTACAGTAAAAAACAGTTTAACAAAACCCGCTTTACAGCGGGTTTTGTTTTAGTTCTAATTTTTTCAAAACTCTTGGGATCTTTTTGAAATCCTCCATAAGCACCTCCCGCATTCCTCCGTTGTATAAAGCTGCCGCAGGATGATAGAGAGGGAAAATATCAAAATGTCGACCGCTCTTTGGACTTGTCAGTTTGAAGAGTTTGCCATGATCTTGCGAGATACGCCTATCTTGCGGAAGAAAACGATACATCGCATGCCGTCCAAGCGTAATAATGATCTTTGGGTCTATGAGTTCTAATTGCTTCCAAAGATAATTTGTGGTGCATGTCTGTACCTCATCGGGCAATGGGTCGCGATTGTTCGGCGGACGACATTTTACCACATTGGTAATAAACACATCTTCTCGTTTCATTTTGATCTCAGCAAGCATCTCTGCCAAAAATTTCCCAGCAGCACCGACAAATGGCTCACCCACCTTATCCTCTTTAGCACCAGGACCTTCTCCTATAAACACGATGTCTGCATCAAAATTCCCCGCGCCAGGGACCGCATATGTTCTCCCTTTTGCAAGCGGGCAGAGTTTGCATGCTTTGATCGCCTCTTCTATCTTTGTCAATTCTTCTTTTTTAGCCATAATTAGAATAATAGATCCAGACTATCCCCATCACGCACAGAGGATGCATTAATATCCAGATAGTCACGCAATTTTTGCGAAAGAAATAATGAGGAACGCGGTTCACCAAGTACTACAAATACTTTTCGCAATTCATCGCTTTCTGCCAACTGCGCTACAAAATCGAGAAGATCATCAGATTGTTTGTGCGCCGAATATCCGTGCACCGTAGCAACCTTTGCGCGTACAGTTACATTATGATCATTTATCTCCACTTTCTTTTCTCCATCTTGAAGTTTTCTCCCAAGTGTTTCCGCTGCCTGATATCCAACCAAAAGAAGCATATTCTTCGGATCAGACAGATACCGTTTTGCATGATGTGAAATTCGTCCACCATTCATCATCCCGGACCCTGCCATAATTATCTTTGGCCCATCCACACCGGCAATGGCTTTTGACATTTCAACACTTTCAGTAAACCTCAACATGGGAAAATGGAAGATATCATCTCCACCGGCAATAATGTCAAGAGTTTTATTATTGAAATAGTCTTGATAGCGTTTGTAGATATCTGTCACTTTGATCGCAAGCGGCGAATCAAGAAAAACAGGGACCAGTGGTATCTCTTTATTTTCCACCAAATGATTAAGTTCAAAAAGCATCTCTTGGGTACGCTCAATAGAAAACACCGGGATCATAAGTGTTCCGCTCTTTTTAACGGTCTCAAGTATTGCCTGGCGTACGATCTGGCGACGAACTTCTTTATCTTCATGATTCCTGTCACCATAGACACTTTCCATCACCAAACACGATATATCTTGCGGAATTTCAGTTTCGTGCAAAAGAGGCGCCGGAGTATTACCCAGATCACCCGTGAAAAGGATCTTTTTTTTATTGTATGTTATCTCAACCATTGCGGACCCCAGAATATGTCCGGCATCATAAAATGTAACCACCGTATCATCATCAAGAGCAATACCTTCATGATATTCTTTCGTGCGCCATAATTTCATGATCTTGCGCACGTCTTCCTCTTCATATGGAGGAAGCATCCCATGCTCTCTTGCTTGCCTTGAAAGCACTCGAATACTGTCTTCCAACATAAGCTCCGTAATATCCTTTGTCGGTGGAGTTGAATAAATTATCCCTCTGAAACCCTCTTGAACCAGCTTGGGAATTCGACCGATATGATCAAGGTGTGCATGGGTCACAAATAATACATCGATCTCTTTAGGGTCAAATAAAAAAGGATCGTCATTTTTATCTTCATTGATCCTCTCACCCTGGAAAAGACCGCAGTCCACGAGAATATTCTTTTGCTCTGTTTCAAATAAAAAATTTGATCCTGTCGGACCCATCGCGCCACCACAAAAGGTAAGCATTGCCTGTTTTTGATCTTGCTCTATCATCATTCTTTTTTATGACTGTTTCCTGTAATAAACATAAACGTAGCGAGTGTACCTCCTACCGCATCAAAAAAGAGGTCGCTTAATGTATCCAGTGCATCATATCGATCAGTTTTGTCAGCTATTATATCCATACCAAACTCATATATCTCCCATACACTTCCCAATACAAGAGCGCTTGTAAGTGCAAGCAGCCATACATATCCCTTTTTTCTGTGTTCATCGGATATTTTTTTGTAAAAACCGGATAAATAGTACAACCACAGGGCACTGAGTCCGAGCCAAAATCCTCCCAGAAAATGCATCGGAATATCAAGCCAAGGAAGCTCCCAATACAAAAAATTCTTCAGTGCAAATGCATTGATCCAGAATACCGTAACAAAAATAACGCATAAAAAAAGAAATATCCATTTTCTTTTCATATGCGTATTATAACATGGAACGTAAGACTAGTTGTTAGTTTGCTTCCACACAAAAACCCGCTTGCGCGAGTTTCTATGTAAGGGTTATTGAGGATTGCTCTCTTGTGTTTTAAAACAAGGGGGTTATCTCAGTACCGCACCACGATGCGATAAACATCTAGATTTCCCAAAAACAATCTATAGACAAAGACAATTCTCAAATAACCCTATCTTTAGTATAGTCCCAATTTAAAATCTAATCAATAGTCGATAATATACTTACATAAAGCCACTTTTTACATATACAAATTTTCAAAAAAGAAAACGCGCAAGCGCGTTTTCTCCTAAAACCTAATTTCTAAGACCTAATACCTAATTCCTAATTCCTATTCAAGTATGCCGTCAAGATTCACATCATAGAGGATCTGCTCTGCGATAAGACGGTAATCAAGAATCTCGTCTTTATCAAACCAAATGTCTATCTCTTTTTTTGCTTCCTCAATTTCCCCCGAGGCATGAATAAGATTTCTGATAGATCTGCTGTCTGTATCAGCAAGTTGATACGAATCAAGAGTATAATCTCCTCGAATAGTACCTATATCACTTGAAAGTGGTTCTGTTCCTCCGGTAATTTTTCTGATCAGATCAATGGCATTACTACCACTCCAAACCATAGCAATAACCGGACCCGACGACATATATTTTGCGTTTGCTTCTAAAATAGCAACCCCGTTATCACGATAAGTTTTAAATGGTGATTTTTTCCCTTTTTTCTTGTAAGCGGCAGATGCTTTTCTACCAACTTCCTCAAGCCATTCTTCTCCTCCTACCATATAATGTTCTGTCGCTTTTTCCGGAGTTGGAATAATCATTTTAAGAGCAATCATCTTGAGTCCAACACGTTCATAACGCTTGATAATTTCTCCAATAAGTGTCCTTTGAATTCCATCCGGCTTGATAATAACCAGTGTTCTTTCTTTTTGTATTTGAGTCATGTCTATAAAATTTTAATTAGTAATCTTTGGTATAATAAACACGTTAAACACCAAAGTGATCATAACCATATAATATGCGCACATCATATCACAAGAGGCTTTATATTAAAAGATGGTGCCAGACACAAATTAGAGCTTTTCTCTGTAGAGGTCTTTTGACTTTTCTTCTTCTTGAGTTGTCGGATCCTTTATCTCTTGTGTAACAGGGTCTCGTTTTGATGCAACATCGGTCTGTAGATACAAAGAAGCTGCAAGCGGATCAACATTTTGTTTTTTATCTTTTACAATATCCTCACTCCCTGAATTCTTCTTAGGCGATTGAGACCCTTTATCACCCGTCATGTCTTGAGATGTATGCTCATCAAACCCATATTTTGGAATATCCACACCTGGACTTACGCTAGATACTTGTGGTGAGTCTCCCGCCTCTGCAAACGGGTCAGTATGAACCGGCATGCGGATCTTAGGCGATGCTATCAGCTGTGTTTGTTGAGAAGAAAGTATGGTCTGCTTCTGTTGTTGCACTGTAGAAATATCTTGCTTTGGAATGATTGCATTTTTAGAGCCGGTCTGTGTTACTGCCGACGATACAGGTGTTGTCGGTTGTTGTGTTTGCTTCGGCTCTACCATTGCAGGACGTCTCGATACGGTCGATACGGAAGTGCCTGTCTTTTGCACGCTATGTCGTGTATTTATTTTTGGCGATGCTGTAGTATATGCATATTTTTTTGCAACAATCTCGTCCACCTCTTTTCTGTCACGTCCATATGTTTGTCGAGATAACTCTTTTATCTTTTGCCCAATCTCCGGAGAACCCACCATCGGCGCTTGCGTTTCAATATTGAATGGTTTTGACGGAAAACCGTTTACAAGCATTTTCACATATGCATTTCTATTTGGGATCTTCATAATATCTGTCGCAGAAAATGTTGGCAAAAATTGGCTCTCGACAAATTCCGCATCTTCCGCACCAATACGAAATGCCGCCATTGATCCCACATTCCCAAACACCGAATCGCGTATCTCTTCATCGAGTTGTGCAATAAATTGATGAGCGATCGTAAGACCGAGACGATATTTTCGTGCCTCTGAAAGAATGGCGGAGATCGAATCGGTTGTTACATTCTGAAATTCGTCGATATAAAGATAGAATTCCGCAGGAGCGCTCTCTTTTGCATCAACCCGGGAAAGTGCCGACATGAATATCTTTCCAACCAGAATAAGACCAATAAGATGAGAATTTATCTCACCCAAACGACCTTTTGCAAGATTGACCAAGAGAACCTTCCGGTTGTCCATAATATCTCTAAAATTGAACGAGGAATGTTCCTGAGCAACGATCGGACGCATTATGTCATTCGAGAGAAACACATCAAATTTATTCGTAATATACGGCACCATATTTGCCAGAGATGCTTCTCCCCCAGCTTTTGCGGCAATCTCCCGCCAAAACTGTACTACGATCGGATTTGTACATCGAGATAACTTCAATTCTCGAAATTTTTGATCAGCAAGCACGCGCGAAACATCCAAAAGAGTATTACCGCTTTCCGGATCTTCTATCACAAGTGACGTGGCATTTCGGAAATATTGTTCAAACATGGGTCCGCCGGCCACTTTCATATCAAAGAGTTTATTAAAGATCGAAAGCATCTCATTGATGACAAATGACTTTTGTTCCGGATGCGTCACATCATATTCCAACATGTTAAGACCCATCGGACGCTCAACATCACCCGGATCAAAGTAAATAACATCTTTCATCCTATGCTCTGGGATCGTATTTAGAATATCCTCAATATCAGTACCGTGTGGATCAATATAACATACACCTTCACCATTATTTATATCCTGCATGATCATGTTCTTCAAGAGCGTGGTTTTTCCGGTACCTGTCTGACCAATACAATAGAAATGACGCAATCTGTCTTCCGGTGCAATATAAACATTTTTCTCCGCACCGCGATACGTATTTGTTCCCAGAAAGACCCCTCGCGCCTCCATCTCGACAGGAGCGACAGCTGAAACTATTTTAGACTGTTTCAATTGAGAAGACGAGGTATCCATCACCGGAAAATGAAACATTGTGGTCATCTCTTTAAGATTGAGCCGCATTGCATATTTCTCCATATACAACCGGAACGAAAAATCATGGAGGAGTTTTTCCAACCCGTCACCACTTACTCTTCGAAAGCTAATACTATTTGCCGGCTCATTTGCAAATTGATGAAAAGCGGATTCAAGATCAGTAAGTATCTCATCTGCACGCTCCGCAGTCGCCGCAGATCCGATGATCCGAATATTTGCATTTACAATAGGTGATGATATTTTTTCTGTGATCGCATCTACTTCCTCTTGGTCTACAGTGGTAAGTTCTTTTTCTTTTCTCTCTTTTCTTTGCTCTTTGCTCTCTGCACCCAATACCAATTCTTTCGCGACACTAGCAACCTCGCGCGCGACCCTTACCGCAGACCCCTCAAGCGCTCGATTAAGCGACGTCCCCTTTTTCACATCTTTAAGTACTTCCTGATATTTTCTATTTATTTCATCTCGGACAGGAGCAATAATGAGCTGAATAGCAGCGCCCTCTCCTTCTTTTTTGAGTTTTGAAAATACCCCGAGAAGCACATTTACCGGATCCTGCTCAAATTCCTCAAACGTCTTAAGCGGCAAGGCCGCCGACTTGGTTAATTTAGCAACAGAACCAACGGAAAAACCTTCTTTGTTGAATGGATTATAGTCATTTTTGCGTTGCGTTATCTGTGCATCGGGAAAAGTCGATGCAAGCTGTTTTTCAAAAAGAGATATTTTTGTATTTGGCACGGCAACATAAAAGACCACATCTTCTTTTGTGTTTGAGAGTGCGATCTCAAGAGTAAAATACCCCTGCAAACGATGCCTCTCTCGGATCGAGAGCATGCCGCTATAGAACTGTTCCATTGTGGTAACCAACTGCGAAAACCCTTGTTCCACATCAACAATATCAGGTAGTGTTACTTCAAAAAGAGTCATATGAAGCGCTTTAAAAAGTGGTGTTCCTTCCTTGAGCCCGCGGACATCCATGCCATCTGCCAAATACTGTACCAAAAGCCGATGAAAATCATCTTCGGTGTAAGGATCGTCCATCTTTTTGATCACATCAAGGGTGTTCTTAACCCCTTTCTCAACCAATATTTCAAGAAGTTCATTGGTCTTGCCTTCTTGTTGCCGCATCAATTTTTTTGAAGCGTTGTCTATTTCCTTTTTATCCATTTGCAGTTGCGGATCAAGCACATGGTCAGTGGGTGTTTCCTTATATGCAGATAATTCCTGTGATGCGATCCGCTCTTTTTCCTGTTGAGAAGGTTTCGTCACACCAAGCCGCTCTTGCAGCTGCGCGATACGCTCTTGCAACATATCAAGTTCTTCGCTCGGTGTTTGCGCCCGCGCAGATGTTTCAATACTATTATTGAATTGCATATTTTTATTATACCCGATAATAAACGCACACCAAAATGATAAATTAAGTGTTAGCTTATAGGTTTTAGAGAAAACGCGCTTGCGCGCGTTTTCCTCATGATTCTTGATTCATTATTCATTGTTCTATGTCGTTATCCTTTGTTTACATAAAGATTCTTCAGTACAACACCCTCTCTCAATTTTGTTGCTTTTGTTTGATACTTCTTTGAATATGAGCCATCCGGCTGTTTTACTTCAACGGTGAAATAGTATTCCCCGGGCGGAGTTAGAAGATAGAACTGTCCAAGATCATCCGCTACCACCGTCTTTACAAGAGCATCGTTGCCCGCCAAATATGCTTTTACCACCGCGAACGGCACGACCTCTTTTGCGATCGACCTCATAACTTGTGTAATAGGATGTGACACTTTCCAAAATGTCTGGAAAATAAGAATACCAGCGTAAATACCAAATATCACAAAATTAAGAGTTGTCGGCTGATACCATAGAATATAGGTCGACAAAACAAATCCCGCAAAGAAAATTATATTTGAAATAAATGAGACAACATGCTTTTTTCTTCGGGAACGCAGACGGAAAAGCCCTTGTTCTTTCTTGGCAAATTCATTCCAATCAAAATCGACGGGGTCAAGTGGAATATTGTAGCGTATTAACCCTTTATCAGAATCAGTTACTTCTATCGGCTCGCCAAAGTATAAATTATCATAAAACTCATCCATCTTTCTGCCACGGAGACGCTCAGAAGGAAAAACATAATGAGTTTTGTTTGCCTCAATAACATATTGCCCGGGCGCGACGAGAAAACCATATCGCCCATCAAGATCAGTAATAGCAACGCCTTTTTGTTCTCCCGCGGATGAAATAACCACATATGCCGGATCAAGCGGTCGTTTAGTGACTGAATCATAAACCACCCCCCACGGCTCACCTCTTCGTCGTCTAAAGAAACTCGAAACAAATGAAATAAATCGCAATAGAAGGAACCATAGATCAGTAAATCCAGCTGCATTTGAAGCAAGTACCAAAACCTGTCCCAACCCGACACCAAATCCGGCATATGATACCACAGAAACGATCTCCGGAGTCACGACTTCCGGTAGAGGTATTTCCGGCTTTTCATCCACTCTGTCTTTATTTTCTATCATGATCTCTCCTACTCCGATCGGATCGAACGGTGTCAACACGAACACTTCACGTAGAGAAACCTCATTTCCTGCACGATCGTATGCTTTTACAACAAACACATGTTTTCCGGCGCGCATCTTTGAGACATGAAACACATGCGAACCATCGTCTCTCCATATTACTGGTTCTTCTCCATCAATAGCGATCTCGAAGTAGTCAATACCCGAAGGTATATCCTGCACATCAAAGACAAAGTCGGTCGAGAAAGTTCCCAACTTGCCATCTGTCACAATTCTTTTCATTTTGATCCTAGACGGAGCCTGTGTGTCGATCTGCACCCTATAATGGGACACCACACCCCAACCCGCAGAGTTCTTCAACTGCACATGTATGTACCGTATTCCATCATCAATGCTTATTTCCTTTTCATCTATCACCGAATATTCTTTGTCCGGCTCTCCCAGAGGATCTTGTGACGCCGACACTCGAACAGCTTCAATATCAGTCGTCACCGACCACTTCATCATAACGATCTTATTCCTATACCACGCGTTTTGGTCGGAATGCGTTGGTGATAACAATACCGGAGCGCTAGGGACAACTCCTCCGGAGCCGGAAGAAGTATCACCATCTCCACTTTGGTCATCGCCATCTTGACCACCATCGTCTTGGTCATCGTCACCCTGATCGTCATCGTCTTGGTTATCGTCGGGTGGGACATATTCTTCTTCATATATTGTTATTGTACTTCCCACAGTGCCTCCGAGAATACTTGTCCCAAGACCATCATTTGCCAATATCTCTGCTGATGAAAAATTCAATTGTGCAACACCCGCAGCAGCCGCTTTGAGATTAATCGTTAGGATCTTACCGTTGCTGCCGGTAAACCCCGGATTTGGAACAATGCCCTCAAATGTTACATAACTATTTGAAAATGTCGGATTTTTTATCCAAAAAGGAATGATAGCGCCTGTTTGAGAAATAGAAATCACACGAACGAGATTATTTGGAAATACGAATACTCCGGACACCGCATTCATTGCTTGATCCTCACTTGACACATATACTCGAGCACTAAAAATATCACCAACTGTCTGTGTACTTGAAGAGGGAGAAATAAAAAGCGTAGCCGCCAACACAGGAAGCGAAACCAAAAATGCCACACTAACGCTCAAAAGCAAAAAGTATTTTTTGTATTTATAT
Organism: Minisyncoccota bacterium; assembly: GCA_023137615.1. Taxonomy (GTDB): domain Bacteria; phylum Patescibacteriota; class Minisyncoccia; order Phycocordibacterales; family JAGLOS01; genus JAGLOS01. Next base: position 26,141 of record JAGLOS010000005.1, read on the forward strand.
GCCGTTATGTTTTTGAATGACCACATCCCCGTTTTTTATACATTCGTACACTTATGATCAAAAGTATACTAAATACTATACTCAATAGGATACCACGAGTTAGTATTGTATCATACCATGCCAATCCAAGATGTGCCGGAACAATCTCTATGCGAACATTACCCGCGTTATCAAATGCAACTACAGTGACATCTTGATCAAATCTTTGGTTCTTCAATAAATACGGGCTCTCTGCAACGATGTAATCTGTGCCCCTTTCTTTTACTTCATAGTGATGAACCCCGGAATTTTTATCCTGCGTATCAAAGACAATATAGTACTTTCCAGTAAGAAAATTATCCGGTTTTCGAATCACGATCGGTGTAAACGACTCCGGTGGTACTTTATCACCCCAATCAACCTCTTTCTGTCCAATCCCTTCTCCCTCGGTAACTTCAATATTCATATCCCTGACAATAAGTGACGCTTCAGTACCAATACCATCGTGTAACAAAACTATGGAATCTCTGTTGACCTGTACCCAGCCATCACCGATCTTTGTTGCCTCAAACACTATGCTTAAAATTTTTCCGGGTCTATTTCCTTTCCAATGAGAACTTATTTCTCCACTATATCCTCCGGGGACGATACCTGCATAAACAATGCTATCTCCTTTTTGTATCGGCTTTTGCATCCACAGTTGAATAAGAGAGTTTCCATAACGAATCTGTCGTACTATCAAATTTTGTGAAAATGATACGCTTCCTTCAAGCGCATTAACAACATCTTCCTCTGCGTCAAGCATAAGCGAAACTTCAATGATATCCCCCACCCTCATCGAAGAGTGGTCCGCATCCAAATACAATTCAGCCGCGCCAACAAAAAATGGTGCGGCAAATAAAAATATTATTATACTTGTAATTTTTGGTATCATGTTTTATCTTTTTGTCTTAACTTACAGACCCCGGATAAGATTTGCTTAACAAATTTTATCCCTACAGGCTCACAGCTACAAGCTATCAACTATTTTATCCCGTCCAATAATACGCCATTAAACTAAAGTCCACCAGATCAACAACCCCATCTCCATTCAGACGCTCCCGCTCAACTGTGATAAAAGCACTATTGAGTGTTCTGTCGTACCAATATGCCGCAATTGAAAAATCAACAATATTTACGATACCATCATAATTTACATCTCCGATAAGAAAGGGCTCTTCTTCAACAATCGTTTCTTCACCCACAACAAACGTATATACATCGCTATATGGACTTTCGATCCCAACACCTATCATTTTTACTCTCAAAAAATGCTCACCAAGATCAAGATCTGTAGTATTTAGAGAATATTCATAAAGTCCATTTGTTACCGTATCTATCGTCGTTGAAGAAGTACCATTGATCTCTATTACAATGTCCCTATCCTCTTTGGTCTGCCCATAGAAAACAATACTGTCTCCCTGTTTTACTTCGAGCAGATCCGTTGTAACGGTCGGCGGTATCACAATACCACTTATTGTCGTCCGTGCATGACCAATAACATCAACCGAATACGTTACCATACTCGACAGGGTACCATAGTCATCTTGTGCATATAAAGAAAAAGAATATGTACCCCCGGATAGCCCGCCAATCACTGTCGAAAAATTTGACCCAGCGACAGCATTTATTCCACTTAGATATTGTGAATCCTTAAGTATTGTTATCGGACTAAACGGATATCCGAAACCAGAAAACACCACCTCTGTCGGAGGGAGAATAATAGGTTCACCTCCACCGCCCGGTGGCGGATCGTCTTCCGGATACAACACATTTGCAGTTATGGTCAGTGTTGTCGTGCCACTTATCGTTGCGGCAAAAGCCACCCCTTGCCCTGAAAGATTCATTAAAATTATCAAGAAAAAAACTGCTGTAAAAAAATACGTTTTAAATTGACACATAAAAGCTGAAAATATTACCAACTCCCAACTTCTTTACTCTGTGTTCTTTAACTGTACGTCGACATTGGCTTTTTGAGCTTGTCGGATGATCATTTGGTTATACCCCTTCAAAAGACGCAGAACCAACAATCCCCCCAACACAACAAGAGTAAGAAGTTGCCATGGTACAACAAAAAAGGTAAAGCCGGCCGCACTCATAAGCTCTTCCCCTGCTCCATAAGTAAGTTCCAATTCTGTACGATACATTCCAAAGGCAAAATGTTTTGCCTGGTAGATCGCCGTAGAAAAGAATCCTTTTGGTGGCTCAAGACGTCCATCCGGATCCTCATCATTGTCATCCACACCATTCCAGTGTATTGAGTATTTTCGTACGCTTTGAGGAAGAATATTTCCTTTTTGAGGATTCGCATCCAACACACTCGTAGTGATACCAAAAGTATTTTTTATCGTAATAATTCCTTCCGGTTTTATACGATCACCTCCGCTGTTTTGAAAACGATATACAAAATCAATCGGCAGAGTAGTAAAGAATTTTTTTGTTGTGAGGGCTCCTCCCGCACCCGCTAGTACTCCCGCCCCCGTATCAAACTTTTGTCCAACCGTTTCGAATGCAATAATACCGCCCCCTTCTTCAATATCACCATTGACTCGCAAGAGAATGATCACACCGATCTTTGCCCCGATAGAAACTTGTTTTTCAGAATCCTCTGCGACATTTGGATTCGTTGTGCCCCAAAAAATAGCGGCGAAATGTCCCCCCGGATCAGCGCCGTGTGGGATCGTAATAGAATAATCAAGTTTGATCGTCTCGCCCGGCTTTATGGTGATCTGTTTCGCAGAATCAATCCATGTTGCTAAACCTTCTTGCGCTTCAACGAAATTTGGTGTACCCGTCTCCCCCTGCGCTTCAAAATTCTCAAATGAGGAATAAAAAGTTTTTTCGGTGTCTTGTTCGTTTACAATAATATATGTTCCTTTTAGCATTTGTCCGGGATTACCATTTATCTCGATCCGAGCGGGAGCAATCGTCAAAGCTGACGCGACCAAAAAAGGAGCAAAAAACAGCGCTCCGCTCAACAACGCCGTTATAATCTTTTTTCTGTACATAGACATAATAATTTTTATCATCAGGATATCCAATAGACTGCCCATTTGACTGTCTAAACACTATATTCAAGCATTACTGTGATAATACTCGAATATAGCACTTTATGCAACCAAATTAGTAATTTGCCGTTGCAACATAAGTAAGAGCCGCTGTATATGATCCTGCCTCAGTATCTGACGCAATGTTTGCGGCATAATACACAGTATAAGTAGTAGTATCTGACGCGCCACTTGCGATTGAAACAGTACTTGCCGAACTGACACCATCATATCCATAATGGTAAGCATGACTATATGTAGGATCAACAGTGATACCGGAACCGCCCGAATCACTCACGCGAATACCGAATTGTTCGCCTCCTGTTGACGTAGCGGCAGCAGTATCTCCAATCACTGTAATATCATATGCTCCAACATTAAGAGTATTTCCCTCAACAGTTAAGGTGTATCCTCCTGTGGCATTTGTTCCGACACCGATAGTGTGTGCGGATGTTTGGTCGTTATTACCACCACCTGTTGTCGCATATCGTGTGGCGGAAACACTCAAATTACCAAAGGCAACATCTGTCTCTGAAATACTGAATGTGATCGACTGTGGCACCTCGGCAGTAAGCTGGACTTGGTCATCTGTTAATACCTTAATGGTGGTTGTACCTGTGTCTGCAAACGTACCGGCAACAGCTATTGTATAATCACCTGCTCCAGGGTTGGTTATCTGATTGTTAGACGCACCGCCTGTCGCATTTTCACCTATCTGGATCTGCATACATGTTCCGGCTGTCACTCCCCACGATGAGGCATCTGTCGGTGCGGTAAGGGTCATTATCTGACTGGAGGTAGACACTCCCCATGTCCCTGCTGCCGCACTTGCAGCAACCGTCACATCCGCGAACGTTGGAGACGTACAATCTGTGGTACTGGTAGCGATATCAATATCACCAAATGCAATGACCCCCAGATCAAAAGTCTGAAAAGTAATAGTGATGGTCTCGGAGTTGTCCTGAATACCTGTTGTCGCCAAAAACTGGATCGTATGGTCTGCAAGTGTACTTGCTTTAATAGTTGACAGAGAATCCGAAATAGGTGTTATAGATGCCGCAATGGAAATTGACGGTATGAGAATAAATATACTCGTCAATATCACACTAACGATCTTTTTTGTTTTTATTAAAGCCACTTTTTTCATAATAATATTGTTCTAAATATTAATAACCGATAATAATACCGCATCGCATTCTCGCGTCAGAAGAAATTACAATATTACTTATTATTATACGATACATCCAAAATATCTGCGCAAGAAGTTATCCACATTTGTTAGTTTGTAGTTGGTAGCAAAATTTGTTTTGCAAATCTTCTAATGAATCACCTCGCAGCAGAACCGCGAGGTATCAGTAACAATTCCACACTCTCAAACAAATACAATTTATATCATTGTCGTCATTGCGAGCCGCAGGCGAAGCAATCCATGGTATTGTAGTTATACTCTGGATTGCTTCGCCTGCGGCTCGCAATGACGATAGTGAGACTTTGTTGTGCATCACCCAGCAGCAAAGCTGCGGGGAATTCTTTTTGATTAAAAACTACAAACTACAAACTAACCATACAACTAACTCAAAAATTCGCCGTAATAACATAAGTAATAGTCGCGGTGTAATCCCCGTCATCGGTATTGGCTATTGCATTAGTGATATAGTAGAGAGAGTAAGTCGTGTCTTCAGAAGTACCTGAAGTGGAAGCGATCTCGGAAGAGACTGAAGCTGTTGCTCCGTAAGCATAACTGTCCGGTCCGTTGTATGGTGATGAAACAGAGCCCGAACCTCCGCTTGAGGTAATGCGAAGTCCGAACTGTTCAACATCTACTGACGATGACGCCCAAGTACCACCTATGGCAGAGATGGTGTCTACTCCTGAAGTAAGGGTGTCTCCTCTGACCGTGATGGTGTATCCGCTGCTTGCTGTGGTAGATGCTGAGAGTGTGTGTGACACTACTTCATCCGGGTCTCCTTGTGCTGTCGATGATGCAAAGCGCGGAGTACCTGAGACAAGTGTTCCAAAGTAGCTTTGCGAGGTTGAGATGGAGAAAGAGAGAGAATCGCTTCCTCCAATTGTAAATGACTGAGTGGCAGACCAATCCCCATAAGTATTTGTTCCACCTGGGTCTAACCCCCTCACTCGCCAGTAGTATGTACCACTTGCGAGTGCATCGCTTGGCTGCACATCATAGTCTGCTTTTTCTGCTGAAGTGAACGGGTCTGTGTCTGTACTAGACGCTGTGTTGGCGAAACCCGCGTCGGTGCCTGATAGTTTGTCGAGGAGAGATACACTTGTGACCTCTATTTCAATCCTTCCAACATGAGTATTATTTCCACCTGAGTCTGGCTTAAATAGAGAAGTGTTTAAGTCATTTACTTTTTGCCATGTCCATCCACCGGAAGGAGCCGAGACAACGACATACTCAGACCATGCTGGGGTTGTTGTTGTATCGTGCGCAGACCAATTGACAAGAGTCTCGACGCCTGAAGAGATACCAAAACCAACACCATCCGTAGCCCCTGCTGTTTCTGTATAAGCATAAACTCTTGCTCGTACTAATGTAATTTCCAAACCAGTCGTTGGTGCATTTGTTCCATCAAAATTTAATCTATTATCACCAATATCTTCTAGCGTTGAAGTATAAGCAGTAGTAGCAGTATCGCCATCAGCAACATTAGCATCATCCGTCCAAACTTCTTGTTGATCATAAGGATTATCATCAGATGCATCAAAATAGTAAGTATCAACATCACTATTATCAAAAGTATCGACCGTATCAATCTGAATGTTATACCGGACATCATCAGTATCGGGGTCTGTACCCGTAAACTCGAGAGTAGGTGTTGTGTCTGTACCAAAATCCTCCAAGTCTGCTGTATTTAATACCACTGTCGTCGTTGCGTTACCAAAATCCCAGTGGGTGTTACCTGTTCCGTCGAGCGACGTTCCGTCATTTGCCAATATCTCATTTCCTCCGCTTGCGTCAGAGTCTTGAGGGTTTGTGTTGAGTACTGACTGAGTGCCTGTGACAAAGAGTTTCCAAGCTGTTGATGCTATTGATGAGCGTAGTTGTACTCTTGTGTTTGTGGCACCGCCATCGAGATAGAAGTTTACGAATGAGTATCCTTTGCTTTCTTGGAAGCGTATCTTTGTGCTTGCTGTTTGCGCTCTGAAGTTGGTGCTTGATGCAGCCGATGTGAATATGACTGATGGTGATGTTACAGGGTCGCTTCCTGAGGAGTTGGTGATCTTTAGTGTGTAGAAAGCGTTTGCTCCTGTCATTGCTCCTCCGAGTGTTTGTTGAGAGGTTCCGTCAAAGGTGGTGGTACCGGAGTTTGCTGTGAAAGTTCCTGAGTTTGTGTAGTTTCCTGCGATGGTGAGGTCGTTTGTGTCAGATGCTTGATATGTGGAACTTGTAGCAATGGTGAATACTCCTCCAACATCTACCGTAGCATCTGTTGTGTTTGCTGTGAGAGTTATTGCGTTGGTTCCGTCTCCGATGGTTATGTCGTTTGTTATTGCTATTGTACCTGTTGCAATGGTGTAAGTTGGGCTTCCCGATGTTGGCAGGAATGAAAGATTGTAGTATGTGGTTGTTGCGATGTTTGTTGTGCTTGACGCTGTGTACTTGAAGTGTGAAGTAGATGCTGTGAAAGTACCGTCTATGACAAATGGTGTTCCTGATCCTGTGAGGAACCAGTCCTTTGTGGCAGCATCGAGGATGTGATTTTCTTTGATAGTGAGATTGCGTGAGATAGTGGTTAAGCCGGTGCCTGCTGCTGTGGTAGTGCTTGTTGTGTGAGCATTTCCAAAAACCAAGTGAGTAAAACTCCATGGGTTGTCTCCTCCAAATGTTCCTGTGTCGTTTAGTGTGAAGAATGGTTTTGCAATATCGCTTGTGTCTTCGTTGGACATTCCGCGTAGGGTGTGGACGGGGGTGAGGCGATCTGTGGCGGTTTGGTTGTCGCCGAGGCGACCACTATATGCATCCCCCCAACAATATGCGTTGCCGGAGTTGGAAATGGCGCAGGCATGAAGAGTTCCCGCACTAATGTTTTGCATGTTGATAAGATATGTACCGTCGGTGTCAGCTCCGGTTGCAGCTCCGTCGTGGACTTTTACGGGAGTGAGGCGGTCGGTGGTGGTTGAATTGTCGCCGAGGCGACCATGTTCAGATTCACCCCAACAATATGTACTTGATGCGTTGGAGACAGTGCAGGTGTACTTATATTCTGCACTTATGCTTTTCATATTGATCAGATATGTTCCGTCAGTGTCGGCGCCTGTTGCCGCGCCGTCGTGGACGCGGATGGGAGTGTGACGGTCTGTAGTGGTTGAATTGTCGCCGAGTTGACCGTATCCGACATCACCCCAACAATATGTACTTGATGCGTTGGAGATAGCGCAGGTGTGATATCTTCCCGCACTGATCTCTTTCATGTTGATGAGATACTCTCCATCGGTGTCGGCAGCAACTGCCGCGCCGTCGTGGACGCGGATGGGAGTGAGGCGGTCGTCACCGTTTTGATCATCGCCGAGTTGACCACATGCGACATCACCCCAACAATATGTACTTGATGCGTTGGAGATAGCGCAGGTGTAATTATATCCTGCACTTATGCTTTTCATATTGATCAGATACTCTCCGTCGGTGTCGGCATCTTGTGTATTACCATCGGTGCCGTCGTGGACGCGGATTGGGGTAAGACGGTCGTCGCCTGTTTGGTTGTCGCCGAGGCGACCATTATATGCATCCCCCCAACAATATACGTTGCCGGAGTTGGAAATGGCGCACGTATGAGCTTCTCCCGCACTGATCTCTTTCATATTGATCAGATATGTACCATCGGTGTCGGCAGCAACTGCCGCGCCGTCGTGGACGCGGATGGGAGTGAGGCGGTCTGTAGTGGTTGAATTGTCGCCGAGTTGACCATACGAGTCACGCCCCCAACAGTATGTATTGCCGGAGTTAGAGAGAGCACAAACGTACCACTTTCCCGCAGTAATTTGCTTTATATTGATCAGATATGTACCGTCGGTATCTTCTGCAACCGCTGCGCCGTCGTGGACACGGATGGGAGTGAGGCGGTCGGTAGTAGCTTGGTTGTCGCCGAGTTGACCAGACGAATCGCTCCCCCAACAATACACATTGCCAATATTAGAAAGAACGCAGGAATTATTATCCCCATTGATAATTTGCTTTATATTCGTCAAATTCACTCCGTCAAACTCGCTTGAGACCGCCGCACCGTCTTCCACTCTCTGGGGAGTGGTCTGATCTCCGACGGTATCGCCGTTGCCTAATTGACCGTAATAATCATATCCCCAGCAATAAGAGTTTCCGGAGTTTGAGACGGCGCAGGTGTACATGTCGGAGTAATTACCTCCAGCACTGATGCTTTTGATGTTAATTAAGTTTATGCCGTCAGTGTCTTCTGCTGCTGTATCGTCTCCCTTTAAAACCCTGTCCGGGACTGTTTGGTCGGCTGTTGGTGCGCCGTTGCCTAATTCGCCGTCACCATCATCTCCCCAGCA
>JAGLOS010000006.1 GCA_023137615.1 Minisyncoccota bacterium
CTTTTCTATTTACTTCTTGTCGCGCTTTTTATATCTCTAAAATATCTTTTACCTCAAATACGCGATCATCTTTCTTGGATCCACAAACGCCAAAAAGATGCTTATGAACACGAGCTCCGACTTGTATTTGTTATCCTTATCGGGACAGTACTGCTTTTTGAGCTTATCGGTCTCGAAGCGATCATCGCAGGATTCTTTACCGGTATCACTCTCTCCACATCGATCAAAAGCGAAGCCTTAAAAAATAAACTTCATGCCATAAGTTATGGTTTCTTTATTCCCATCTTTTTTGTCACGATCGGGACAAAAACCGACCTTATGCCTATCTTCAATGACGGCACGATACTTGTCCTTACTATTACCATAATAACCGTTTCCCTTTTTGCAAAATTCATAACAGGATGGGTCGGAGGAAAATTAAGTAATTTTTCTCAAAAGGAAAGCGTTTTTATCGGTGTCGCGACAACGCCACACCTGTCAACAGCCCTTGCGGTTGCATTTACAGGGCATGCCTTTGATCTTGTAGACGACCGCATGTTTGCCTTGATGATAGCACTCACTCTTGTCTCAACCCTTATAGGACCACTTCTTATAAATTATGCAGCAAAAAAACTATAAGATCCTTGTCTTATAGTTTTTTTGCGATCTTGAGTAAAATTTTGAAGATCAACTCAATACCCCTAAGAAAGTTTATCCCTCACTTCGGTTTCAACCTTTAAAAGTGTGTCATAGTGTTCATTGGACATACAGATCTTCTCTTGTACTTTTCCCAACATCTTTTCCGCTTCCCATCTTTTTTGTTCGGCAACACGTTGACGTTTTTCTATTTCTTGCCTTGATTCTTCAAACACACGCCTTTCTGAAAGTGCCTCCGCAGCTTCCACCCTCTTTTCTTTTTCTTGTTTTTCTTTGATCAAATCTTTTTCCTCTTCTTCAAGTATTGATCGCAGATAATCTAAACGTCTCTTTTCCTCAAGAAGAACTACTTGTATATCCTCAACTTCTTGTTTCTTGGTTTCGATCTCACCAAGATGTATTTTAAACTTCTTTTCTTTTTTTTCTTCGGTAAGTATCTCTATTCGTCTTACGATCTCTTGTAATGATGCCTCTGCACGGGAAAGTGCTTCATCCTTTTCTTTGATAGAGAGTTCTGTCTTTTCATACATTTCCCCAACCTCCCATTTTTCTTTCTCTACTGTTGCACGCTTGTCTTCCTGTGCCCATCTTTTTTGCTCAATATCGTGTCGTTTGTCAGAAGTTTCAGCCCCGGACTCTTTGATCTCGATCTCTTTGATGTTTTTTGCAATAACAGATTCTTTCTCGGTTAATTTTTCCAGACGCCTTTTTGCTTCCGTTTTTTGATCCTCAAATTCTTTCTTTTCGCCGGAAACCCTCCTTTTCTTTGTTGAAATACTCTCTTGTTGTGCGTTGAATGTTTTTATTTCTGACTCAATACGTACCACATCGGTTTTGAGAGTATCCAATTGTTCTGCGGAAATATGTATAAGCGGTTTAGGCGGCTCAGGTGGCTCAATCTCTTTCTCAATCGCTTTTTTTATAACAATATCCTCCTTTGCCTCTCCTCCCTTTTTCTTCTTCTTTTTTACCTCTATATCATTAAACTTCGGTATGTTCGACGGACTTTCCTCTTTTTTAACTTCTTCCTTTACTTTTTTTGGTTCTTCATTTTTTATGATCTTCTCTATCGTCTGCTGCAGATCATTTCTTACCGCTTCTTTTTTAAGATCTATTTTATCGCCAGCGTCGTCTTTTACCTCTTCTTTTTTCTGATCTTTATCATCTTTTATATTTTGCACATTGTTTTCTTTCGCACCTTCCCCGCTCTCTCCACCATACATCGCCTTATCAAAGACATCTTGTGTTGCAACGATCTTTTTTGAATCTCCTTGTATATATACATTTCCTTTCTTTGCGCTCTCTTTTCCGGTGGCAATCTTTAATAACTCCGTCTCTTTCTCTTTTTTTTCAGAGACAGCTATATCAGACAACGTATTTTTTTGCTCTTGTGTTTTTCGCTCCGCTTCTTTTGGTCGGACCGCGGTAATTTTTGGTTTTGGAGGTTTTGGTGGCTTTGGAAAGACAAGATCTTTTTCTTTATCTGTCTTTTCTTTTTTCTCTATCTTTTTTAATACAGCAAAGGATTTATCATCACTTTTCTTTTGCGACAAAAGGACAGTGTCTTGCGTCACATCTTTTTTGTACGGTGGATATGGCGCTTTGGGGATTATCTTTTTTGTTTCCTTTTTTTCATGCAGGTCAGAGACAACGGATCGTTTTTTTACTTCAATAATATCAGATCGTTTCTCCTCTTCTTTCTTCGGAGCAACCGCCTGAGCATCTGTGGATCGTTTTTTTTCTTCTTTTTGTTTTTTGGGTTTCCCTTTAAATGATAAGTGCATCTTTTCCGGCGGCTTTGTAAAAACAAGCTCTTTTTTTGGTATATCTTTTTTTTCAACCTTTTTGCCACTCTCCACTTTTTTTATCGGGACAGGAGGAACAGTTATATTCTCTTTCTTTTGTGGAATAGGGGTCTTTTTTTGATCTTTTTCTTTGTCTGCTTCTTTGCTGTTTTTTATTTCCTTGCTTAGACGTGCAGCTTCTTCCGCATTCTTTTCTTTCTGCTTCGCTTTATCGACATCGCGGCTAAAACTCCTCATTATTACAGGAATGGTTTTTTCACCACTTGCTATCATTCCTGTTTTGGCAAGACCCTTGCCTTGCGATGCCGGAAGGATAATATCAGGGTCATTAAAATTCACCTGCTTCTTTACAGATGTGTTAAGGAGATCCCCACTGGATTGAGGTTTACTTTTTTGCTCTGTTATGTCATTTGGATCCATTGTGTCTTCTACATGATCATTAAGTATATTCATTGTATCATGAGCAAATAGCATGTGCCATGTGAGTAATTATTAAAAAACTGGTATACTATAAAACATAGAAAAAACATGAAACGTCTTATCGTGACATATAGCGTTCATCCTGATAAACGCCAAGATTTTATAGAAGCATCAGAGAAATTTGTCTCTCAAATAGAAGAGCTGGAATCCGGCATGCTTGAATGTACCACATGCCAAGGTTGTGATGAAAATTCATTTGTGCATTATCTTTCTTTCAAAGACGATGGTGCCCGGAAAGCCCATGAAAAAGCCCACCATACACAAATTTTCATGACCCTTATCAAGAATTTTTGCATGGGAGAAATTACACACATTCCACTTGCGGACAAAGGAGTACCAACAGGCATTACACCAAGTTCACCCGATGAAGAATACCGACAGCAACGAGAAGTAGATCTGCATAAAAATCAAGAGGATATTGATAGAATAAAAGGATCGGAAAGTTTATAAACTGCAATCAATAGCTAATATCGCAAAATACTCATTATAAATTATTAATTAAAATTATTATTATGAATGAAATATATCACAAAAAACCCTTTTTTGTTGGAACAGCGATGATCGTAGCTCTTTTTTCTTTTTCGTATGCAATAATTTCTTTTGTACACTCATACGATGCACAGATCCAACCCTCTTCTTTCCGAAGCTTCAATGTCTCCGCAGAAGGAAGCGTAGTTGCAGTACCTGACGTCGCGCAATTTAGTTTTACTGTTATATCAGAGGGAGGAACAGACCTCTCTTTACTGCAAGCAGACAATGCAAAAAAAATAGAAGCTGTTACGGACTTTGTTAAAAAAGAAGGTGTCGACGATAAAGACATTAAGACAACTGCGTACTCTGTCTCTCCACGTTACACCATTTGTTATCCATACAAAGAGCCGAGCGGAGTATGTCCACCAAGAGAGATCGTCGGATATACAGTACGTCAATCAACCCAAGTTAAGATTCGCGATTTTGACACGATCGGAGATATCTTGGGTGGAGTCGTAACAAAAGGAGCAAACTCTGTATCGCAACTATCTTTCAACATAGACGATGAAACAATATTACAAGCGGAAGCTCGTGAAGAAGCAATAAAAAAAGCGGACCAAAAAGCAAAAGAGATCGCAAAGGCCGGAGGTTTTCGTGTTGGGAAAGTTCTCGGTATTAGTGAAGGATATGTTTCTCCATATCGTACAAAATACGATTACACGTATGGAATGTCCGCAGAATTTGCCGAGAGTGATAGTTTTGCACCCACAATAGAAGCCGGTTCCCAAGAGGTTTCCGTTACTGTTACCCTTGTGTACGAAATAAAATGATCTTTTATCATTTTTTAAATTCAAAACAGCGCCATTTTATATGGCGCTGTTTTGAATTTACTTTACAAAAATTGAACTTACCTATCATATCTGTAATAATTGTATGATGTCCACGCAACAAATACACAAACTTAAGTTTCTTCAACTTTATAACTTTTGACTTGTTACATCATTCCCATCGAAGCGCTTCAATAGGGCTCTTTTGGGATGCTTTTCGTGCCGGATAAAGCCCAAAAACAAGTCCTACTGCGGAAGAGACTACAACTCCCAGCAATGCAGCTGAAAACGGGAACGAGAAGCTCCAGGAGTCATTCAACGCATATGACAAACCAAACGAAGATACCACTGCCAAAAAGACCCCTACTGTAATACCAACCACCCCTCCGGCAAATGTCAGCATGATCGACTCGAGAAGAAACTGAAATAAAATATCTTTATTTGTCGCACCTATTGCTTTGCGTAGTCCGATCTCTTTTGTTCGCTCAGTCACAGACACAAGCATAATATTCATAACGCCAATACCACCGACCACAAGAGAGATGGCAACAACAGATGACAAAAATAAAGTAAGTACACTCAAAATGATACCGATCTGATCAACCACCCCTTGTTGTGTCTCAACAAAAAAATCATCATCTTCGGGGTCATCAATATTATGTCTCTCACGTATTGTTGCTTCAATATCAAAAACCGCACGATCAATATTTTCGGAATCATTTACACGCATCATAACCTCATGATAATAATCAATACCCAAAAGATATGTCTGCGCAGTCGAGTATGGCATCAGAACGAGGTCGTCGATATTAAAGAACATAACTTGTCCGTATTGAGGGAACACGCCAACCACTCTAAAATTATGATCCCTGATCTTTATATTTCTACCAAGTGCTCTTTCTCCTTCAAATAATTCTTCTTCTACTTTCGAACCGATGACCACAACACGCGCTTTTTGGTTGATCTCATCTTCACCAAACAAGACACCTTGTTCCGGATAGACATTAAACATGTCAGCCATAAATTCCGCCGACCACCCAAACATTGTCGGCGTATGCACCTCACGTCCATATGACACGTTTCCGGTTACCACAACCGCAGGAGCTGCGGAGATCAGATCCGGCACATTTCCTTTTTTAAACAAGGCCTCAACATCCTTTTCTTTTATTGAATCGGCAAAAAGTGTCCCTGAAATATCAGAAAATCCGGTTGGTTGTTTCCCGGGACGCAATACCACCATGTCCGCTCCCATACCTTCGACTTGAGTCAGAATAAGCTGTTCAGCGCCTTTTCCGATCGAAACTATCAATATGATAGACGCGATACCGATAACGATCCCAAGGATCGTAAGAAATGATCGCGCTTTGTTTGTCCGTATTCCATCGTATGCTGTTCTGACACCGTATTTAATATTCATGACGATTTATATTTAGGCATATCCTTGTCTTATTTTTTGAATTCTTTATGTGCATAACGTTGTTTTTCAACCTTTTTGTCACTCTCCACTTTTCCATCTTTTACATAAATAACTCTTTTGGCATGTTCTGCGGTGTATGTCTCGTGAGTAATAAGTATTACTGTCCTCTTTTCTTTTTTATTAAGATCTTGAATGATCTCCATAACATCTCTCCCTGTTTTTGAGTCGAGATTGCCGGTCGGCTCGTCTGCAAAAATGATATCGGGATCGTTCACCAATGCTCTGGCAATTGCCACGCGTTGCTTTTCGCCACCGGAGAGTTGCGCTGGAGTATGATCAATACGATGGGTCAAACCCATCGCCTCAATCCTGCTTCTTGCAAGGGTATCCCACATATCTTCTTTTATACCGGAATATAAAAGAGGTAATTTCACATTTTCCAACACACTTGCCCGTGCCAACAAATTAAACTGCTGAAACACGAAACCCATCTTTTTATTTCTTACATGTGCAAGTTCATCTTGTGTAAAATCATCTATTGTCTTTCCATCAAGACGATATTCTCCTTTTGTGTGTCGATCTAAAAAGCCCAATACATGGAGCAATGTAGATTTACCGGAACCACTCGGTCCCATGATCGCGACAAATTCCCCTTCTTCGATGGAAAATGTCGCATCAACAAGAGCGTAGGTTGGATTGTCTTCCGTCCCATATATTTTTGCAACATGTTTTGCCTCAATGAGTACCATATCATTATTTACGAACAAAGGTAATGACCTCTTCTCCTTCAGAAAGACCCTCAAGGATCTCTGTTCGACCATCGGAGCTCCTCAGCCCTGTCACCACAGGAACCATAATAACTTTTCCATTTTCAAACATTCGTACATATTTCTGTGAGTCTTCTGTTATGATCGCGCGTGTCGGTACTGCGACAACATCTTTTCTCTCGTCAGTCAAAATAGAAGAATCTGCTGTCATACCGGATTTGATACGCTCATCTTCTCCGTCAGAGAACACGACCGTCACCCTATAGGTCGAGACACCTTCAATAACCGTTTCAGCCGGATCGATCGAAGCTACCGTTGCTACAAAAATATCCTCGTTAGTGTAAGCATCCAATGTGATCTCGACAACGTCCCCTATAGAGACTTTTGAAATATCTACTTCAGGAATAAATATTTCAACTTCGTACGAATTCTTAGAAATAACCGAAGCGACAATACTGCCCGCTTGGACAAAAACCCCGTTGCGAGCATCCTGCTTTGTCACTACGCCATCTATTGGAGCTCTCAATATCATTGTATATATTTGTGCCTGAATAAGATCCTGTTGTGCATACGCTGCCACGATACGAGCATTTTGTGTTGTAAGCGCCTCTTGAGTACTACCGGCTTCTTTTAGAATAAGTTCTGATTGTACTTGTCTTAATGTATTTTCAGAGGTAATGATCCCGGTTTCTGCCGCCATGATAGCACTCGTGTTCACTGCTTTTTGAACTTCAACCGCCTGCAGATTTGCAGACAAGCTTGTTATTGCTGCAGAGACAGCGGTTTTCTGTGCCACTATATCAGCTTTCTCTGTCGTGCTGAATGTTGAAAGGATAGGTATCGCCTCAAGCACATCATACACCGATCCCAAAGCGATCTGTACGTCTGAGAGAGTACTATCAAGATCTGCTTGCACAGCAAGATCAGACTCCACAGAAAACCCTTGAACCTCGCTATACACACCACCCGAAAGTTCGCTTACCGATTCAGCGACCCATCCGGCAGTACCTGATACATTAAAAAGATCTTTTATTGCTTTCTCTTTTTCTGCTGCAAAATCCTGTGCGCTCACGCCCGGAAGTGTAAAACGTGTATATTGAACATCTGAGATAGCAACAAGAGCGTTCTTACCACTACTGACGGCACCTTGAGCAGATGTCAACGCACTGTTATGTGCTGATACGATATCTGTTTGTGCCTTCTCGATAACATTCTCCAATGAGATATTTGCATTTTCAAGCGACCTCTCCGCGTTTTCAACCGCAGTTTGCGCAAGTGCCAACTCTTCAGAACGACTTCCTCTTTTTAATTCAGCAAGAGTACTCTCCTCTTGGATAATAGAGGCCTTTGCTTGTGTAAGTTGAGCTTGAAGCTCTGACGTATCAAGCGAAGCGATCCATTCCCCGGCTGATATTTCATCCCCAACAGATGCATAAACCCTTGCGACCATTCCGCCTCTTTGAAATGATAGATCCCTGTCCTCAGAGGGGCGTACTTTTCCGGTAACCTCCACCTCCTGGACAACGTCCGTCTTTTCTATCACCATTGTCTCATACATATCAGCCAAATCTTGTTCCGATCCAAAACTTATTATTACAATAACAATAAGAATCATGGCGGCAGAATAGATAAAAATGTGTTTTTTAATTTTTTGTATTATTTTCATATCTATTTTATTATATACTTTTTTACCGTTTTAGTATGTATACGTATTAGTATGATAAACATTACTGCCTCAATAAACCAACTCTTTTAAAGATCTCTTCCAATACCTGATTTTTACCTTTCTTGGTCTTTGCCGAATACATAAAGATATTAACTCCACCTGCTTTTGCGTGTATCTTTTTTAACTGTTTTGTGATCTCTTGTTGTTTTAATTTATCCACTTTATTTGCAATAATGTTCACTTCATGCCCATGAGAATGAAGTATTCGAAGCATTTCTTCATCGAGATCAGTAATACCAACCTGCATGTCTATTACAAGCATCACTGATTCCGGTTTTACCGTTGAATATTGTATATACCACAAAATACGTTTTGCAATTCTATCGCGATCTTTTTTAGACATCTTTGCGTATCCATAACCGGGAAAATCAACAAAATAAAACTTGTCGTTAATACGATAAAAATTTGCTTCGCGTGTCTTTCCGGGTGTCGAACTTGACCGCACGAGACTCTTCCTGCCCAAAAGTGAATTGATAACACTTGATTTACCCACATTTGATCGCCCCAAAAAAGCAATTTGCGGATATCCATCAGAGATCATATAATCATCTCCTGTTACCCCCTTAACAAACTCAGCACTTGCGATATTCATAAAGTGTATTGATTATATATTATATTTACTATACTAATATATATAAGTATACAACAAATATATCCTTACTTCCTATGAATAAAAATTCTGATTGAAAAATATGGTAATATATGGTACAAAAAAGAGATTGTAATAAATAAACTTAATCAATATCTATAATTATGGAAGAAAAAAAACAAAATCTAGGAGTGCCTGTCGCCATTGTCATCGCAGGTATTGCTATTGCCGGAGCAATTATCTATTCAAATAACACAACAGCTGCGAGCAAACTCTCAACAGATCATCCGATCGCTGAAAGTTTGGGTCTTGATATAAAAAAGTTCAGTGAATGTGTCGAAAATAAAACATTTGCTGACGAAATAAGCAAACAACACGATCTTGGCGTGTCACTTGGACTTCAAGGGACACCGCACAGTATCGTCATACTCAAAGACGGAACCGGTTATCGAATAAACGGCGCTTATCCATACAATACGGTAGCTCTTACGATCGAAGCCGCGCTATCCGGTGTAAGCACAGAAAAAATACAACACTTCTTGGATATGTTCCAAGAACAAGGTATTACCGAAGAAGACATAAACTCATACGTCCAAAAGAAGATCATACCAACGATCGAAGCGTATCAAAACGGAGAAGAAGTTGCAAAAACGGAAATCGACAGTGCCTCTATCGTTGAAAGAAAAGATGAAATACTATCGACAGGACACCTTTTGGGAAACGAAAATGCCGCAGTTACCGTTGTTGAATTCTCAGATATGGAATGTCCGTATTGTCCACGATTTCACAGCACAATGGATCAAGTGTATAAAGAATATGAAGAAACAGGAGAGGTTGCATGGAGGTATTCATCTTTCTTCCCATTCGACAGTAATCCTCAAGCACATCCAAACGCACGAGCACAGGCAGAAGCAGTTGAATGCGCGGCATCTGTCGGTGGTGAAGACATGTTTTGGGCATATATAGAAAAACAGTTTACAGCAAACGGTCTTTAAGATCAAAAATCTCCTCCAGAAGAGAATTGTTAAAAATCTGATCGATCAAATCATGCATTTCGTCATGTTTTGATATAGTCGTTATAGAAAACATCTACGTAGATATCTACGTAGATGTTTAAGACCAAAATTTACTACTTGTCATATACCAAGAATCGCCCGAAGCTCGTCAGACGGTTTCCATGGGGGCTCAAAGGTTAGTTCAACACGAACCTTTTGCTCTTTTGCATCTTCAAGCAATGCGCCGACTGAATCTTCAACCTTTTTAATAAGCTGATCCGCAAACGGACAAAATGGTGTAGTGAGTGTCATTGTGACCTCTACTCCACCACCATCGATCTTGATATCGTAGATCAATCCGAGTGTCCACAGGTCAAGACCGACTTCCGGGTCTTTTACTTCTTTTATTTTTTCAATGACTTTTTCTTTTGTGATCATAAAAATGGAGTAAGTTTTAATCGACAAACGACCCAAAGCCATGTTCTGTAATTTCCGCGACAAGTTCTTTGCCACCCGACCGTATCAAAACGCCATCTTTCATAACATGAACAAAGTCAGGTGTAATATGATCCAAGATCGTATTATAATGAGTGATAAGCAAAAAAGCGGTACCCTGTTTTTGTAAAATAGACAATGCTTTAAATACTTTTCGAAGTGAATCAATGTCAACACCTGAATCTATCTCGTCGAGAAAAGCAAATTTTGGTTCAAGGACAGCAAGTTGCAATACTTCTGAAAGCTTCTTTTCTCCACCCGAAAGTCCCACGTTTACATGTCTGTTTAGAAAATCGGGATCAATATCCAACTCTTCCGCTTTTTTCTTTAAAAGCTCGTAGAAATCAACAACCGATATGTCGGGGTCATTCAACGAACGATACGACTTATGTAAAAAAGATACCAGTGTAACACCCGGTATTTCAGGTAAATATTGCATTGATAAAAATAATCCTTTTTGAGCTTTTTTCTCTGTCGCCATATCTGTAATATTTTTCCCATCCAGTATTATTTCCCCGTTTGTTATCGTATATTTTGGATGACCCATAATAGCGTTTACAAATGTGCTCTTGCCGGAACCATTAGGACCCATAACAACGTGAATCGATCCACTCTCAATTTCCATTGAGATATCATTCACCACATTTTTTGATTCGGTTTGTATTGAAATGTTCTTTATTTCTAATTTAGACATCGTTTTTGCATTTAGTGGTCTAATAATTTTTCATAATTTTTAATTGCAGTACAAAGTGTTCCATAAGCAAGTAAAGCACATTTAGTACGCCCCGGGCTTATGGTAATACCCAGCATGGTATAAATATCTCCCGGTGTTAACAATTTTATATTTTCAACACTCATTCCTTTCACTTTGTCAGTAAGCATCGATGCGGCCGCTTGTGATATTGCACACCCGTCTCCTTCAAAAGACACATCTTCAACAACACCATTTCCAATATTGAGATACAGAACCAGACTGTCTCCGCAACTAACATTCTTTCCATCCTGCTTTATTGAACAAGGTGAGAAAATTCCTTTATTGTGAGGGTGCTTGTAGTGGTCCAATATATTCTGTTTATATATCTCTTCATCCATAATTCTTTCAATAATACATGTATATGATCGTTTTTCAAATATTAAAGGTCCGGATATTCCGGACCTTGTGTTTTTATAAAAATTTTATTTTTTAGCAAAATTTTTCAGCTTTGCTATTTTTTCCTCTTTTCTTTTTTCTCTCATTTCATTCTTTTCTTCTTTTTCTTTCTTCTTTTTATTTTTAGAGAAAGGAATCTTTTCTCTTTTTCGGCTTCTTCCTTGGTATCTTCTTCGAGAAATTCGAGAAGTTTTAATCTTTTGATTTAAAATAAAAGAACATTCTATTTCTACCATATATATAAAAATAACGGGTCGTGAGCCCGTTTTAAATAATAAAACGGACACTCCACGTCATATGTATTCATATGTAGTGACCAAAGAAAACTATACTCTTTTTGAAAGATATGTCAATACCACACTGAATATTTAGCGTCCCAAACCCCCTTTCAGCTCATTTTTGTAACATTTATTTAAAGGTCTTGACCGCCTTTTGCAATGACAAGATCAAACGATCCACATCATTTTTTGTATTATAAAAATACAAACTCATTCGTGCCGTCGCAGATAAACCCAATTCCTCAATAAGCGGCATCGCGCAATGATGTCCTGCCCGTATTGCGACATTATTTTGTCCGGCTATTTGAGCAATATCATGGGGATGTATCCCGTCGATCGTAAATGAAACAATTCCGGTATTCTTTCGGACATCTGCCTCTACATACACAGTAAGTCCTTCTATTTTTTTCAACTCTTGCATTGCGTATTCTACAAGATCAGCAACGATACTATGTATTGCTTTCGTACCTCCGATATCCTCAAGATATGTAACGGCGGCGGCAAGTCCGATCACACCCGCTATATTTGACGTACCTGCCTCAAATCGAGAAATATCATCTGCCCATGTCGCCCTATCTTTTTCCACAACATCTATCATGCTACCACCGAAGAATCCGGGATAAAGAGAATTTAATCGTTCTTTTTTCCCATATAAAACTCCAATACCTGTTGGACCACATATCTTATGTCCGGAGAAATAAAGAAAATCAACACCCAAATGGTGCACATCGACCGGAATATGCCCAACCGCAGCCGTCGCATCCGAAATAACGATCGCTCCAACTTTATGTCCCAATGCCACTATTTTCGAAATATCATGAATTGTTCCCAAAACATTGCTCGCAAGCATTACAGAAACGATCTTGGTCCTCTCTGTGA
This sequence comes from Minisyncoccota bacterium, assembly GCA_023137615.1. Lineage (GTDB taxonomy): Bacteria > Patescibacteriota > Minisyncoccia > Phycocordibacterales > JAGLOS01 > JAGLOS01. Next base: position 12,516 of record JAGLOS010000006.1, read on the forward strand.
TCAACTCTGCCGCCTTGTTATAGTCCAGTTCAAAATTATTTGCCAATGGAATATATTTCATCACAAGTTTTTTTCTTCGTGCAAATTCCTGCAAAGGAACAATTGACGCATGATGTTCCGTAATACTTATCACGATCTCATCTCCCTCTTGCAGATCAAATGTATTCTCAAGAGCATAGACAAGCATATTTGAAGAAGCTGTCGCACCTGCCGTAAAAATGACCTCGTCTGTACCCGCATGTATAAATTCCGCGACCCTCTCCCGTGCTTTTTCGTATTCTTGTGTTGCTTTTTCCGCTACAGGATATAACCCACGATGGATACTGGCGCGGTAGTTTGTATAATAATCTGAAATAGCATCGATCACACTCTGTGGCGTTTGAGAAGTTGCCGCCGTATCAAGATACGCAAATGTATTATCTTTCAGTACCGGAAAATCTTTTTTGATATGTTCAAACGTATTATGCATGTTATCTAAAATTTATTGTGCTCACCTTCTTATATATAATATCCCGAAGAAATTCTTTTTCTTTTTTTTCAATTATACTCTCTAACCCGGAGCACAACATTCCCTCAACGATCATCTTGCCGGACTTGAGTTTGTCAAGACCACGCAGTTGAGGATAATACAGATCGCTATCTTTGAGAAAACTTACAGAAACACTATGCGAACAAGAGACACTCTTTTGGGAAATGTCCAAAGAAGGGATCACGTCAACCTCTGCCTCTTTTGACAACACAAGAAATCGAGCATTTTGTTCTCCTGTGATATTTTCTATGCCTTTTTTCTTCATAAAGATGTTACTTCTATATATCGTCTTGCCCTTATCGGATGCGACACCGACAGCTTGTATCAATGAATTCGTCCTCGATGAAAAATGATGCGTTGTATTATAGATATCGACAATACTTTTACCTGCGGAAATAGATATATTCTGTGTTTGTGATGACGCGTCTTCCCCTTCCAAAAAATGCTCTGCGATCGTTTTTACTATACCACCGGACAATGATTGAATACCTGTATATGAAAGTTCACCATCTTTTTGGACAAAGCTCATCAAATTTGAATGCAGAACTCCACTACCCGAGCACACTTGCGTGTATTGGATCTTTGCTTTTTCTTTTACGATCACAATAACGGTTCTTCCCGCAATTTGTGTCGAGAGATCAATATCATCCAACACCGAAAGAGTTGCCCCTTCTTCAACCACAATACACAACAAATCTCTGGCGCTGTTTTTAAAAATAGTTTTCAAAGAAACACTCCCCACCACGCCAGAGGGACACACCACCACCTCTCCTTCGCTAAACAAAGCCATATTAAGCACTGAATATACATCCGCCGTTTGTCGTGCTCCTAAAACTTTTTGCAACGCATTGGAAACCTCTTTTGAAAGCTCCGGATCATTTACCGCATCTTCCCATGGAAGTACGCGAATCTCTTTTTCTTTTTGAACTTCATATATGATCGAGTCTTTATTGTCATCGTGTCTTTTAATAGAAAAAACCTTTCCATCATATCCTATCGCCAAACCATATGACAATCTACTTTTGTTCTGATCAATATTTTGGAAAAATTCTTTCCGTATATCAAAAAAATTCTTGGATTCACCAAGTTTTTGAGAAATATCTTGTGCTTCTTTTTTCAGATCTTCATTCATAAATATTGACAGTATTGATATATACTAGTCTAATTATGGCTTAAATGCAAGAAATGCTGTATGTAAATAATGTGTTGATGTTTCTATCCTCTCAAGATTAAGTTATACTAAAGATATTATTATTTTAATGCTACTTTTATGAGTTTTGAAGGAGTACCAGAACAAAAAGAAAATAATTTTGCGAGTTTCGAAAAAGCAATCAAAATGGAAACTCCCGACGGTCAGGAAAAGATCCTTACTTATATTGCTTCTCAAACAGCATTGGAATCTGCTAGAAACTAATCTCTAACTTTTATGGCTGAAGACATACGAAAGATCAAACTTATAATAGAGCAGTACACATTGTTGACCAAAAGAGAAGAGATTGACCTGATAACAACACTTCATAATACACGACCGGAATATGCCCATGTATTAGCAAATCTTTTTGAACAAGATCCGCGTTGGGCTGAACAATTCTACCAAAACTACCAAGCAAAGAAACGCGCCGCGATCAACCGCAACGTTGAAGAATGGAACGCTATTATAGAAAATGAACTACGTGATATAAGCGAGTATTTTGTAGATCAAGAATAACCTCCTATCCGATACTATCTTTCATCTCAAGTTCAATGAGTTTGTTAAGTTCCAATGCGTATTCAAGAGGAAGTGCTTTTATAACAGGTTCGACAAACCCGTTCACCACAAGTCGTTTTGCTTCCTCTTCCGAAAAACCTCTGCTTTTGATATAAAACACCTCTTGTTCTCCTATCTTCCCCACACGTGCCTCATGTGCGATATCAGTTCTACTGTTTTCGTTTTTGATAGACGGATACGTATTTGACCCTGATCCATCGTCCAAGATCAGAGCGTCACAATCAACCGATACTTGCACATTATCCGCGCTAGGCAATACACGTACAGACCCTCGATAATTCGATATACCGCCACCTTTCGATATTGATTTCGAATGAATGATCGAACTGGTATCCGGTGCAACATGGATGACTTTTGACCCAGTGTCCTGTGTCTGACCAACCCCCGCCACAACCACGCCCAAGCTCTCACTACGAGCTCTTTTCCCAAGAAGGACCGATGCGGGATAGAGCATGGTCGTATGAGAACCCACATTCCCATTAAGCCATTCAATAGATCCATCTTCATAAACTAACGCTTTTTTTGTATTTAAATTATAGGTGTTCTTTGACCAATTCTCAATACTCGAATATTTTACTCTCGCCCCCTTAAGCACATGGATCTCAACCCCTCCGGCATGAAGCGACGATGTATTATATCTAGGAGCCGAACACCCCTCGATATACTCAACATCAGAGAATTCGTCGGCAATAATAAGAGTATGCTCGAACTGACCGCTCTGCGCTTGATTCATCCTAAAATATGCCTGTAGAGGAGGACCGGCTTTTACTCCTTTTGGAACATAGATAAATGTTCCTCCGCTCCACATCGCACCATGCAAACCTGCAAACTTATGGTCGCTTACCGAGATGCATGTGGTCATAAAATATTTCTTCACCAAATCAGGATATTTTTGAACCGCTGTGTCCATATTTTCAAATATGACACCCTTGTCTGCAAGATCTTGTTTTATTTTATGATACACAACACCGGAATCGTATTGCGCACCAACACCGCCAAGATACTCTCGTTCTGCTTTTGGAATACCGAGTTTATCAAATGTTTCAGTTATCTCACTCGGCAATTTTTCCCAATTATCAACCTCTCCAATTTCCGGCTCTACATAGTATGTGAGATTTTCAAGATCAAGCCCGGAAAGACCGGGACCCCACGATGGCATTGGAGTTTTTTCCCAATACCGAAATGCTTTGATCCTTTTTTTTAACATCCAGTCCGGCTCATTCTTTGATATTGAAATATGCTTAACAAGCGCAAGAGATATACCACGCTCTTTGTGTGCCGTATTTTGCTTTATTTTCCGTGAGATCATGACTTAGCTTAAGTTGTAAGATCACTAGCTTTTAGTAAGATCGAGGAATGTGTAGAGTCCCTTTCTCGATCTTACAAGCTAAAACCTATAAGCTCCCAGCTCAATTAGTAATTTTTTAGTCGAGTCACCTTCTCGTGCTGACGAATCTTCTCAAGCGCTTTTGCTTCAATTTGACGAATACGCTCACGTGTCACCCCAAATTCTTTCCCAACTTCTTCAAGTGTATGCATTATGCCATCGAGAAGCCCGTGGCGCATTTCGAGTATCTTTCTCTCTTTCGGAGAAAGATCGCCTAAAATATCCTTTACTTGATCCGTCAAGATCCTTCGTGCGGATTCCTGATCCGGAGAAAGGATCTTTTCGTCTGCGATAAACTCTCCGAGCGTCGACTTTTCATCATCATCGCCAATCGGTTTTTCGAGAGAAACAGTATCTTGATCGATCTTATGGATCACATGGATCTTTTCCACCTCAAGCCCCATTTCTATCGCGACTTCTTCAGCAAGCGGTTCCCGACCAAGATCTTGAGACAATCTTCTGACTACTTGCTTATATTTGTGGATCGTCTCAACCATATGCACCGGAATACGAATCGTTCGCGACTGGTCAGCAAGAGCTCTTGTGATCGCTTGTCGGATCCACCATGTTGCATACGTTGAAAATTTGTATCCTTTTGTCCAATCAAACTTGTCGACCGCTTTGAACAGTCCAAGATTTCCCTCTTGAATAAGATCAAGTAACGTCAGATCAGGACTGCGCCCCACATACTTCTTTGCGATCGAAACCACAAGACGTAAATTTGCTCGCGCAAGAAGATTTCGCGCCTCGTCTTCTCCTGCTTCAATACGTTGAGCAAGTTCTTTTTCTTCTTCAGCTTTTAAAAGAGGGTACTGACCGATCTCTTTTAGATACATCTGCACAGAATCGTATGAGGAATCAGGGTTTAGTAGATTTTTCTTTCCCAAAAACTCTTCATCTTTTTCAACATCCAAAAACCCTCCTCCTTCAAGGACATCTATTTTTAACTCAAAAAGTCTTTCATATAATTCTTCCAAAAAAATTATATCGTCCTCAATGGTAGGAAATTTCTTTAATATTTCATTGTATGTAACAAAACCACGCTCATGCCCTTTCTTTATAAAATCTTCCGCACTTTTCTTCCATTTTTCCTTTTTCTTTTTAGTGTATACGGGACGTCGAGTTTTTTTCACCATCTTTTTTGCCGCTTTTCGTTTTGGAGAAGTTTTCTTTGCGGTTTTTTTCGCCGGTGCTTTTTTCTTGATTTTTTTTACTGCTTTTTTTGTTAATACTGCCTTCTTTTTCACCGTTTTTTTTGCGATCTTTTTTGCAACTTTCCGTCTTGAAGAAGTTTTCTTTACACTCTTTTTTGCCGGAGTCTTTTTTACTGCTTTTTTTACAAGGGCTTTTTTCTTGGGCTTTTTTGCTACTTTTTTTGTTGACATACTACTATGGTATCTTTTTGACTAATAATACTGACTGATTACTTTTTGTTATTATCTAATAGATCTATTTGTTTTTGTTTATCTTGTATCTTTTTTAATAACTCTTTCTCTTGTTCTTCCGACATGCCTGCTTGGGACAATCCTTTTTTCAATTCCACAGCTTCTTCTTTCAGAGTTTCTCTTTGTAAATTAGTAATCATATCCTCAACAATTTTTTGAGCAGTTGTTTCTTGGTTGCAATATATCTCCGCTTCAAAGATAAGTCTTCCTTTTTCTTCTTTTGGCACATCTTCTTCGATCTTCGTTTTATCTCCACCTGCCTCAACGTATCTTTTTTTGACCGCTTCAATATCTATCTCTTTCTTCTCTAAACCTTCCTGCCACAAAATAATACCTAGCATCTTTTCTTCAATTTTTTTCTTACGAGAAAAAATATCTTTCCACTCAACTTCTTTTTGTTGAAATTCTTTTTGTTGTATTCTTGCCGGAACTTTTTCCAGATCATCCCAGACAGACTGCTCAGCAACCTGTATCTTATCGGCAATTTTAGAGACATAACGCCCTTGTTCCATTGATCTGTTCAAACATTTGACAAAGGGTAATATTATTTCTCTAACTCCTTTTAATTTTGTTCGATCATCTTTATTTTCTCGTATCACATGATCAAGATAAAAATCAATAATAGGTTCTGCGTCTGCAATCAACTTTATCCATTTATTGGAATTTTCCAGAATAATATCCGCAGGGTCTTTTCCTTTTGACATATTAACGATCTTCACCTCAAACCCTTCAGCCAGAGCCAGCCCTATACCTCTTTCCGCTGCATTTACTCCCGCATCGTCCGCATCAAAAGCAAAAATAAGATTATCTGCGGTACGATGGATCAGATTAAGATGTCGCTCGCTTAAAGCTGTTCCGGACACAGCAACTACATTTTCCACACCGACTTGATGCGACATAACAAGATCCATTTGCCCCTCTACAAAAACACAGATATTGCCTTTGCGGATAGCTTGTTTTGCTTTGTCAAAACCATACAGTATTTCTGATTTGTTATAGATCTCCGTTTCCGGACTGTTTACATATTTGGCTGTTTTGTCTTCCGGTTTTTCTGAGATATGAAAAACTCTTCCGGAAAACGCAACGATCTTACCTGAGCTGTTCGCAATGGGGAACATTATGCGTCCGCGAAATCTATCATAATACCCTTTGTCACCCTTTACAACAAGTCCTGCTTTTTCCATAACTTGTGTCGAGAATCCCTTTGCAAGCAAGTGGTCGTACAAAGTATTCCACTCCTCAAGAGCATACCCGACCCGAAATTGCTTGGCGGTCTTACCCGTCATCCCGCGTTTTTTCAAATAAGCAATTACTTTTTCTTGTTTCGGCAACTGCGCCTCATAAAACCGCGTAGCTACTTCAAGCGCCGTTAATATTGCATCCCTCTCATTGCGTACAGCCGCACTTTCTTTTTTCAACTCGACACCGGCACGATCAGCAAGAACCTTAAGCGCTCCGACGAAGTCTACACCCTCCATCTCTTGGATAAACGTAAACATATCACCACCTTTACCGGAAGAAAAACAGTAATATAATCCTTGGTCTGGCGACACAAAGAATGATGGAGTGCGCTCATTTGTAAACGGTGATCTTGCCTTATAGTTCTTTCCGGCTTTTTGGAGTTTAATATACGACTCGACCACGTCTACAATATTAATTCGCGTTTTTATTTGTTCTACAGCGTCTCGTGACATATCGTTAGTTTTTTTTGTCTTTACCTCAGTCTCATAGTCTCATCATCTGCCAAGGCCACAGACGATACTAATCTTTCTTGGAATATTCCTCAGTCTCTTTGTCTTTATTGTCGCCAAAACCTGTTCCGGCCGGAATGAGGCGGCCGATAATAACATTTTCTTTAAGTCCTCGTAGAGAATCAACACGTCCTTCAACAGACGCATTGATAAGAATACGCGTTGTGTGTTGAAATGATGCCGCTGAAAGCCAACTGCTTGTGGTCAATGACACTTCTGATATTCCAAGGACAAGCGGTTCTTCCTTTGCCTGAATTCCGTTCTCATTTTCAACTCGTTCGTTCTCTATTGCAAACAATGATTTCTCAACAATGTTATTTGCGGTAAACTTGGTGTCTCCGGCTTCTTTGATCCGTACACGAGAGAACATCTGTCGTATAATGACCTCAATATGTTTTGGAGAAATAGAGGCGCCTTGAAGTTCATATATCTTCAATACTTCACTTGTTATATATTCTTCCGCAACTTCTCTTCCTCCATACTTGAACAATTCAGCAATATTTGCAGAACCATCAGTAAGTAATTGCCCCTTTTTGACCTTGTCGCCGGGTTTTACAAGCGGCATACGTTTGATAGATGCTGAATATTCAATCTCTTTGCTTTTCTTTGTTTTGCTTGGTTCAACGTCAGGAATCACGACAATCTTCTTCTCTTTGTCTGTTGTTTCAACATCGCTTACTTCTCCATCTGTTTTACTTATAACAGCCGGACTCTTCGGAATTCTTCTCTCAAAGATCTCCTCAACACGCGGAAGTCCCATAGTGATATCCCCTCCTACGGCGGCGACACCTCCCTGGTGAAATGTACGCATGGTAAGTTGTGTTCCCGGCTCACCAATTGCCTGCGCTGCTACAATTCCGACGGCTTCTCCTTTTTTTACAAGTTCATTTCGACCAAGGTCCGTACCATAACACTTTTGGCAAATACCATACTGCGTTTTGCAAGTAAGTGGTGTACGAACCATCACCTCCTCGACACCCTCTTCATCGATCATTGCGGCATCTTTTTTGGTAAGTAGGTGTCCCTTTTTGAACAACACCTTTCCTTTCGGATCAACAACCTCTTTCGAAATAATTCGTCCGCGAATACGTTTTGGGAACGGAATTTCCATGCCAATTCCCTTTTTTACTCGTACTATTTTACGTCCCTGTGTATCACCACAATTTTCCTCCGTAATAATCCCATTTTGTGCAACATCAACTAAACGCCGCGTGAGATATCCGGCTTTTGCCGTATTAAGTGCCGTATCAACCAAACCTTTTCGAGAACCATGTGTGGTCACAAAGTATTCAAGAGGTGAGAGCCCCTCAACATTCGACGGAGTGATCGGAAAATCAATGGTCCGTCCCGCTGTGTTGATGATGAGTCCTTTCATCCCCCCCATTTGCACGATAGCATTGATCGAACCTCGAGCCCCCGACGAGAGCATGTCTTTCACGGAACTATTCTCTATCAATGTATTCGGCATGATCTCCTCGATCTTTTTTCTCGTTCCCTGCCATATTTCAATAGTCTTTCGATATCGCTCTTCTTCAGACAACAGACCATCTTGATATTGTTCTGCTACTACATCGGCAGCGTCTCGCGATCCTTGGATAATATCCTTTTTTTCTTCCGGGACGTTCACATCATCAATACCCCATGTGATACCCGATCTCATTACATACTTATATCCAAAGTCTTTTATCTTATCGAGTATCTTCGGGGCTTCTTCAAGACCATATTGACTGATAAGATCCTCGATGATCTTTGAAAGTTCCTTGTTTATAACTTCATTGTTCACGTATGGGAAATCTTTTGGTAACACACTGTTGAAAAGTAATCGTCCCACTGTGGTCTCGAACACTTCTCCATTGAATTGACTATACTTCGGACTATCTGTTGGAAGAACCTTGATCTTTGCACGAAACCCAACAACACCAAAATCGTATGAAGTAATGGCGCTGTTTGGCGTAGGAAAAGATTTACCTTCACCTTTCTCGCCTTTAACCATCTTTGTCATCCAATATACACCCAAGACAATATCGAGTTTTGGATTTGCAATAACCTCTCCAGATCCCGGACCAAGCAAATTCTTGTTTGAAGCAAGAAGCTCGCGAGCTTCTTGCCGCGCTTTTTCTGAAAGGGGTACATGTACCGCCATTTGATCACCATCAAAGTCAGCGTTGAAAGCGGTACAAACAAGCGGATGTACTTGAATAGCGTCTCCTTCAATAAGCACCGGCTGAAACGCCTGAATACCGAGACGATGAAGTGTTGGAGCGCGGTTAAGCATCACATACTTATCTTTTGTTACCTCTTCAAGAATAGCCCATACTTCCGGCATCTTTTCATCAATAAGTTTTCCGGCACCACGAATGTTAAAGGCCAGTTCCTTCTCAAGAATTTTAGAAATAACAAACGGTCGGAACAGCTCCAATGCCATATGTTTAGGTAAACCACATTGATTAATGTGTAAATTCGGACCAACAACGATCACTGAACGACCTGAATAGTCAACACGTTTTCCAAGAAGATTCTGTCGGAAAAGACCTTGTTTTCCTTTCAATACATCGGAAAGTGATTTTAGCTGTCTCTTCTGCGCTTGACTCATTGCAACAGACTGTCCGTGACGGATCGAATTGTCTATCAACGCATCAACAGATTCCTGCAAAATACGTTTTTCATTTCTCAAAATAACATCCGGTGCACCGATATCCTTTAGCTTTTTTAGTCGATTGTTTCGATTTATAACACGCCGATACAGATCGTTTACATCACTGGTTGCATGACGCCCTCCCTCCAATGCTACCATCGGACGAAGTGCCGGTGGTGTTACCGGAATTACAGTCATAAACATCCATTCCGGACGAATATTCGATTTCAGCATTGCTCGTGAAAGAGTAAGCCGTTTAAGCAATTTGGGTCGTTCCGCAGCACCGGATTTTTCAAGTTTTTCTTCTAAATTTTGTACCAGCTCCTTGAGATCAATGTTCTTGAATATCTCATAGATAGCTTCCGCGCCAATCCCCGCTTCAAAGATCGTCCCGTATTTTACCGAATATTTATGATAAGTTATCTCATCGATCACTCGTCCTTTTTCGATACCTTGAACCTCTCGTTTGGTCTCCATAAGCATCTCTTTGAGCTTCTCTCGAGATTTGTCATCCTGAAGTGTCTTGAGTTTGGTTTTATACTCCGTTTCAATATCCCGAAGAACCTGATCACGTTCCTTTTCAACAACATCAGTAATAATATATCCGGCAAAGTAGATAACTTTCTCCAGATCAGATATCGGCAATCCGAGAAGAAGTCCAATTCGTGACGGTACACCGCGCAAGAACCAAATATGCGCGACGGGGGACGCAAGCTCCACATGCCCCATCCTCTCTCGTCGAACGACTGATCGTGTTACTTCAACACCACACTTTTCACACGTGATACCTTTGTAACGGATCTTTTTGTATTTTCCGCAATAACATTCATAGTCTTTTTCCGGACCAAAGATCCGTTCATCAAAAAGACCTCCTCGTTCGCTTCTTTGCGTTCGATAATTGATCGTCTCCGGTTTGGTAACCTCACCATACGACCATTCCTTGATCCTTTCGGGTGATGCGAGTTTTATCATTACCGCATCAAAATCTTTTGTGTTTTCTTTTGATGTGTTCATATTATTTCTTGTTACTATCACCCACTTTTAATAACTGAACATCAAGTGCCAAGCCGCGCATATTGCTCAACAAAACGTTGAACGCAGCGGGAATATTCGGCGGTCTGATAGGTTCATTTTTGATGATCGCGTCAAATGTCGCTGATCGGCCGAGGATATCATCTGATTTTACCGTAAGCATTTCACGGAGGATATGAGCGGCTCCATATCCTTCAAGCGCCCACACTTCCATTTCTCCAAATCTCTGTCCTCCTCCTTGTGCCTTTCCTCCAAGGGGCTGCTGTGTGATCAAAGAGTACGGACCAATACTACGCATATGAACTTTATCTTCAACCATGTGATGCAATTTCAAAACATACATATATCCAACGGCTATGTCCTGTTCGAACGGCTCACCTGTTCGTCCATCGTAGAGTTTTACCTTTCCTGTTTCTGAAATTCCAGCCTCCACCAACTCTTTCTTGATCTCCTCCTTTTTAGCACCAAGGAATGTTGGCACGATCGCTTGATAATTAAGTGCGTTCGCAGCCATACCAAGATGTAATTCAAGAATTTGTCCGAGATTCATTCGAGAAGGCACACCAAGCGGAGTCAAGATAACATCGATCGGTGTCCCATCCTCCATATACGGCATTTCTTCTTCCGGTAAAATGATCGAGATAACACCTTTGTTACCGTGTCGCCCAGCAAGCTTATCTCCGATTGAAATATTTCGAAGTTGCGCCACTTCAATATGGATCCGTTTAATAATACCTGAATCAAGCGCATCTCCGTTCTCCCGTGAAAATACTTTTACTCCAACAATACGTCCGCGTTTTCCATGTTCCATTCGAAGCGAAGTATCTTTCACATCACGCGCTTTCTCTCCAAAGATAGAACGGAGAAGCCGCTCTTCAGGTGTGAGCTCCGCCTCTCCTTTTGGTGTGATCTTACCAACCAAAATATCTCCCGGCTCGACCACCGCACCAATTCGCACAACTCCTTCTTCATCCAGATCTTTGAGTTTCACTTCACCTACATTTGGAATATCGTGGGTAGTGATCTCCGGACCAAGCTTGGTATCACGAACATTCACTACAAATTCATCGGTGTGAATTGTAGTAAACACGCTATTTTTCACTAATTTCTCCGAGATGATGATGGCATCTTCATAATTTTGACCGTTCCACGTCATAAATGCGACAAACACATTTTGACCAAGAGCGATCTGCCCATGGTCTGTCGATGAAGTATCTGCCATAACACCTCCACGCTTCATCTTGTCTCCAATGTTTACGATCGGTCGTTGGTGAAATGATGTAAATCCATTTGTTCGAACAAAATTGACCAGTTTGTGTGTCTTCTCTTTGCCGTTCTTGTATTTCATCACTATTTTCTTTGCGTCAACTCCAACAACTTCTCCATCATCATCCGCAAGGATAAGACGTCCGGTGTCTTTTGCCGCAATTTCTTCCATACCGGTCGCAACAAGCGGTGCCTCGGGCACAATACACGGTGTTGCTTGTTTCTGCATATTTGATCCCATAAGTGCTCGGTTTGCATCGTTATGCTCCAAGAACGGTACCATTGACGTTGCAATAGAAAATGGTTGATTCGCGGCAACATCGATAAATTCAACTTCACTCTTATCCATAAGACTAATTTTCGTCTTGTATCGCGTAATCACACGATCTTCAAGTATTTTTCCTGTCTTTGTGTCAAAATTAGTCCCTCCATGGGTTATTTTATATTTTTCTTCTTCAAGTGCGTCTAAATATACGATCTCATCTAGGATCTTTCCATTCTTTACTTTTGCGTAAGGTGTCTCGATCATGCCAAAGTCATTCACTCGGGCAAAAACAGACAAACGCAAGATAAGACCAATGTTCGGACCTTCAGGTGTATGAATAGGACAAAGACGTCCATAATGAGAAGTGTGCACATCACGAACTTCCAATCCGGCACGCTCACGCGTAAGACCTCCCGGACCAAGTGCTGAAAGCGTTCTCAAATGCTCTATCTCCGACAAAACATTTTCCTGCTTCATAAACTGCGATAGTTGGTTTGTTGTAAAAAATTCTTTAATTCGCGCCTGAAGAGGTCGTGGCGAAATAAACTGAATAGGGTTAGTCGTTGAAGTGTCGATCGTAGACATTCTGTCCTGAATGTTTCTTTTCATTTGAGACATACCGACACGCATTTTTTGCATCATCATCTCTCCGACAAACCGCACCCTTCTTGAACCAAGATGGTCAATATCGTCCGGCTGTGCATCAAGAGTATTATTCAAGATCGCAATATGAGACACAATGTGAACGATGTCATCAATAGAAAGGGTCTTGCGTTGAATATCTTTCCCTTTGAGATCCTCTCCAAAACGCTTATTAAACTTGAATCGTCCCACATCAGAAAGGTCATACCTTTCATCGCTAAAGATCGTCCGGATAAATTCCTTTGCATTTTCAGGTGTTGCAAGATCACCGTCTCGAAGACGTCTGTGGATCTCAATATATGAATCATTCGCATTTTTTGCCGTATCTTTTTCCAAAGACGCTTTAATGTATGGTAGAGCAAGAGAGTTCTTAAATTCTTTAAGCATATCTGCCTCCTTTTCCATACCAAACGCTCGAAGAAGTGATGTGATCGGGAATTTTCGCTTTCGATCAATACGTACGTACATCGCGCCATCTGCTTCTGTCTCGATCTCAACCCACACGCCACGTGCAGGAATGATCTTTCCACCAAAATATCTTTTTCCTTTGGTTTCCTTGGCAGTAAAGAAAATACCAAATGATCGCGCAAGTTGCGGAACGACCACACGCTCAACTCCGTTTATAATAAACGTACCGTGCTCGGTCATAAGCGGAAAATCCGCCATAAATATTTCCTGTTCTTTGGTCGAGTCAAAGGTCTTGTTCTCAAGTTCAACCGTTACTCGAAGCGGAGCTTCGTATGTCATACGATTTAATTTCGCATGATACTCATCAAACTTTGGCTTTGAAAGTTCAAAGTTTGTAAACTTTAATTTGAACTTCTTGCCGGAATAATCCTCTATCGGTGAGAATTCCTTAAATATTTGTTTTAATCCCTCTTCTACAAGCAACTTATACGAAAGTATTTGATTTTCCACCAAATTTGGTGTTTCGATAAGTGGTTTCTTATAGCGTAAGAAATATTTCTTTTCTTTGTTCATATGTAACAAACTAAAATAGGAAAAGGCAACAAAAATTGCCTTACATTAATAAAAGGCTGATAAAAAATTATATTTATTTTTTAGTGGTGAATATGATGTATCAAGGTACCTGTTGATACTTAACCAGAACTTGCGATTTTAGTGAATTTCTTTGTTGTCTTCGTCGTTCCAACACTCGTCGTATCGACACACGACTCCTGTTTTCACCCCTTGACTCCTCGAACTCCATCCGAGGTTACAAGTTCTGCCTTGCTAAAAAATGTTAGAAAACCCGTCAATCTTCTAACTTCTATTAAAATATCTATTCAACCACCACTCAATCGAGATATTTACTTTGTGAACACAAGTATACACAAATCCAGAGACATGTCAATATGCCCTAATTTTTTGGGTTCTTCAATCTTTTAATATTAAAAGTCGCTGCATATAGTCTTTGCTTCGACTTGGAACCTGCCTAGATATGAGATTCTGGGCAGGTTCCCGCTCATTATATCATAAATTTTGAGTATGCAAGATAGGTTATGCACAGGACTTCACATAATAGATCACACCACATATATCTATTTTGTGTGGGGTCTGACCCCCGATATTTTACTTTCTGCTTGTTACTTTTTACTCCCCCTTTTCCACTCCTCGATATTTTTATGATGTCCAGAGAGCAACACTTTCGGGACTCGATACTTCTTCCCTCCACATTCATACACCTCAGGTCGTGTATACATCTCATGTGACGACACTCGACTTTCTTCGATCGAGCTCATGTTACCGAGAACATCCGGTACACGACGTGCGATCACATCCAACATTACCATCGCCGGAAGTTCTCCTCCGGTAAGAACATAGTTACCGATCGAAATATCTTCCGCTTTAAATATTTTTTTTACCCGCGCATCAATTCCTTCATAACGACCACAAATAATAATAATATCGGTATATTTATTTTTTATTATTTTATCAGCATAGGTATTAGAGAACTCTTTACCTCCCGGGCTTGTCATAATTATTTTTATTTTACCTTTTATTTTTCTGCGTGCGATCTTTTGCTGTACCTTTTTCACCGCAAGCACTATCGGATCTACTGCCATAATCATACCAGGGCCTCCTCCATACGGGATATCATCAACCTTCTTGTGTTTGTTTTTCGTATAGTCACGTGGATTATAAACAGACACTGCAATTTTCTTTTTTATAATTCCACGACCAATAACACCAGTGGAAAGATACGGCTGAACAACTTCTGGAAAAATTGTAATAATATGAAAATTCATAACAAATAGTATATAGTAAATAGTATCTAGTATCTAGTTAATTTTTTCTGAAAGGAAAAATTACAAAAAGAAAAACGCGCGTTGCGCGTTTTTCTCCTAGATACTAATTACTAGTTACTAGTTACTATAATTTCAAGTCCTCCATCGCCTGATCAACTTCATCAGAAGCGCTTGTTGCGCTTGCTTCTGGAGCTAATGTTTCTTCTGTTGCTTTTGGCGCTCGTGTACTTCCTTCAGGTTCGTTTATCTTCAGGTTGATACGTGCGTTATTTCGCAATCCAACAACACGGAGAAGTGTTCGAATAGCTTTTGCAGTATTACCTGATCGTCCAATGATCTTGCCCATATCATCCGGATGAACATCGAGTGTGAGCAATACGCCCATCTCATCGACGATCCGCACGATCTTTACATCATCGGGATTATCAACTAATGATTTAACGACTGTTTCTAGAAATTCTTCGTCTCTTTCTTTTGCCATTTTAGTTTTTCTTTCAACTAGACTAATAATGTGATGCTCTTAAAAATGAGCATAACTGGTGTAAATTATATTTTACCCACATCGTTTGTCAACAATGAGATGTCCACAAATTTTATTTATTCTCTTTCTGTTCTACTTTTTTTGAAGCTTCTTTCTCTTCAATGGGAGTTTCTTCTTTTTTCTCTTCAACCTTTTTTTCTACTTTTGCCTCAACGGGTTTTTCTTCTGACGTTTCTGAAGTTTTTTCTTCTTCATCTTCTTCAGCGGGCTTTTCTGCCGCAACATCCGGTGTTTTTTCTGTTTTTTGAGCCACATCTTCCTCCCCGCTCTCTTTTACGATCGGGCTTTTCTTTGGAAGTACGTTCACTTTGTCTCCTTTGATGATCTTGTTTGAGACAAAAAGATTATTTACGGTATCACTTGTTTGTGCCCCCACAGATATCCAGTATTCAACTCGATCTTTTTTAACATTAAAAACATCTTGTTTTGGATCATACGAACCAAGTAACTCAACAACATCACCCGCCTTTGGCCCTCGTGTTGATTCGGTAACCACAATACGAAAAGATGCGTCATTTTTTCTTCCGACTCGTTGTAATCTGATTTTTAACATGACGAGTATTTTAACAGAAGATTCTGTTAAGGTCAAGCAAGAAAATTAGTTTTTAGTTGGTAGTTAGTAGTTAATAATTTTTTGAAAAAACGTTTTCTAGACACTAACGATCAATAATATGCTATCCTTATATTATGAAAGATGCTGGGATCACTATCCTGCAAGAGACACCCTCTTACACATTTGTAATAAGCCCCACTGTTTTGTGGGTAATTTTATCGGTCTTTTTTATCCTTTTTTTAACAATAAGCGTCATTATCATTTATCATTGGACCACTTATAGCTACGCCCCGAAAACAGTCGGTCGTGTAGTAAAGATCTATGGTTTTGGTGCCGCACTATTGATCCTCTCTATAGTAACAAGCGCTATTTTATATACCACCTCAACATGATACGCCTTGAAAAAGATGAAAAAATACTCTTTATTATACGCAAACATTGGTTCGTATTCTTTGTCGATATTATCTCTGTCGCATTACTTCTTCTCATTCCCGTTACAATGATAGCCAGCTTGCACTACCTAAAACAGTTTATAGATATTTCAGGAAACGATGTTGCCCTTGTGGCAACCGCGTCCTCTGTCGTGCTTCTTTTTATTTGGACTTCGATCTTTATTATATGGACGGATTATTATTTGGATATTCTTATACTTACTAACAAACACATTATTGACGTAGAACAAAAAGGGCTCTTCTCTCGAGAACTCTCAATGTTTCGTCTTGATAAAATACAAGATATCACATCAGAGGTTAATGGACTTATACCAACCCTCTTAAAATTCGGTACGATTCACATTCAAACAGCCGGGGATGACAGAGAATTTTTGGTTCGGGGAATGCCAAAACCGTTTGAAGTACGTCACCGAATCTCAAAACAACAAAGCATTGCCTTAAAAGAATCTCGTGTTGTTGACATCTCTGATGACTCACTCAAAAAAATAGCGAGATCATAATTAGGTTTTAGGTTTTAGGTTAAGAAAATGCGCTATGCGCATTTTCTTCTACAAACTACCGGCTAAAAGATAAAAGATAAATACATCCTAATCAACTGTTTCATCTTCAACACCCACATCAACATCACTATCTGCAACTTCTTCATCGTCTAGATCACTACTGCTTTCATTTTCCATCGCTTCACTACTTGTTCCTTTGGGCTCTATCGTATAGAATGGGAGTTTTTCCCCGTTGAGCGTCATTTGGACTGTTGCGGCAATATCCGCTTTGAATGTCACATAAAATTCTTCAGAAATGGTCACTTGTGCGCACTCTTGAGCATCGCTCTTTGTGGTAAATACAATAGTAACCTGTTCCGGAAATGATTCCGCGATCATTACCTCATGTTTTAAACCATGACATGGAGTTGGAAGACTTATTTCTCCGATATAACTGTGTTTTCCAACGCTGAAAGTATGCGCAACGGCAATCTCTTTAACAACCGCCGGTTCATTGTTGTCAATAACACTTACATCATGCAAAGATGATTCCTCTCCGCTAACAAAAAAGTAAAGGAAACCAAGAAGAACAATACCGATGATCAAACTAATTCCTTTGTTGTTCATATTGCTTAATTTTAAATTAAATTACTAAATCAATAACGTAAGATCATTTAACTTCCAAACTCTCAAGTATTGTATAAAATACTTGGTCAAACATGCCCGCATCTTTCATATCAGGATACATGTTCTCAACTTCCAGACTCGCTGCAAAAATATTCAAAGAAGAAACTTCCGCATACACATTCTTTTGTCCGACCCATGTATTTTCTCGGAAAAACACAGAACCAAGAAAGGTGTTATCACCGATCTTTACATATTGAGTCGTACGGTCTGTCGGCGGTACGATACCTCCCTCAAGAAGCTCCGATACACGCATCCAATCAAAGATCGTGGTGTTAAAATCACGAACATACTCACCGATCGTTATTTTAGCAAACGCATTTTCGTCTTCCGGTTCACCGGACTCGGTTGTTGTAATGACCAAAAGAGACTCGAGTCTTCCAGCTTTCTCTTGGACATACCACCCGTCTGTAGGATATGACACTGCAAGCCCTGTCTTCTCAAAAGAAAATTCCTTCCAGTTTTCTTTAGGCAGAAGTAGCGAAATATCAACGATCGGTATATCGTCAATGATCCCAAATTCGTCACTCTTGACCATATTACCCAAAAGATCTTTTTTGATCATTGCGCTTTCGCTTGCCTCACGTTTGGCATAATACTCGTTTATCAGAGATTGAGTTTTTGTTGCAGGAGAATCCTCCTCTGTGATCTCTTTTCCCTCATTATGTGATACACTCTCTTTCTCAGAGAGTTCATCTGTCTTAGACACGACAAAATATCCGCAGACCAATAACGTGGCAAGTCCGAGTATAAATAAAATAACAATGCGATTTTTATTGTAATTCATAGAATTTCCATTATACTCTAAAAATACCTATAACCAAAATAGAAAGAAATTTCAAGCAAAATTATGAAAAAAACAAAACGATTAAAAAAACGCACCCAGAAGTCTTTTTTGGGTAACGAGCAAGAGAAGAAAAAAGAAAAAGAGGACGGAAGTCGTGCTTTATACAAAAAAAGAGAAGGGGTGGAACAACACACACACAGTATTGAAGGAATATTGCGTCTCTCTGCAAGTGGTTATGGACGAATCATACTTGACGACAAGACCGACATAAAAATTGAGAAAGGTTTTCTCAATACCGGATTGAATAATGATATAGTACAAGCAACGGTTGGATCTTTTTGGCACGGAAAACAGAAAATGGCGCATGTCGAAAAAATAATAAAACGAGCAAAGACCGATCATGTGGGAACATTAAAAGAAAAAGGTGGCTATTATTATCTCAAACCACAAGACCCACGTGTCTATATGGACATTATTATTCCAAAAGAGGATTCACACAAAGAAGCGCTTGGGAAAAAAGTTCTTGTTACAATAGAAAATTGGAGTGATCCGAAAGAACCTCCAGAAGGAAAAATATTGCGAGTTATCGGCAAACCAAACACGCACGAGACGGAAATGCTTTCAATTCTACTCGATAAAGGTATTGAGATCGATTTCGATACAAAGGTTGAGAACGAGGCAAAACAACTTAAAAAAAATGGATCAACTCTATTGGAAAAAGCTCTTAAAGAACGAACTGATTATAGAGATGTCTCAACATTTACCATAGACCCCGATGATGCCAAAGATTTTGATGATGCAATATCATATCAAACCCTCCCGAACGGTGATCTTGAAATAGGAGTACATATAGCAGATGTAAGTCATTATGTACAACCAGGAACCGCTTTGGACAAAGAGGCGGTAAAACGTGGCACTTCCACATATCTGGTCGACAGAACCGTACCGATGCTTCCGGAAATACTATCGAATGACCTGTGCAGCCTGAATCCAAAAGAAGACAAACTTGTGTTTTCAACACTTTTTACATTTAGCAAAGAATCAATAAAAAAAGGAGTTCCTTTTCTACTTAAAAAACACTCCGTAGAAAAATTAGTCATCAATTCCAACAAACGCTTCACATATGAAGAAGCTCAAAAAGCGATTGACACCGGTGAGGGTGAATATGCGACAGAACTAAGGGCTCTCAATATTCTTTCAAAAAAGATCGCAAAACAAAACAAAGAAAAGGGAGCGCTCTCTTTCTCGCAAGGAGAAGTAAAATTTGTTCTCGACAAAAACAAACGCCCCGTGGATGTTTATATCAAAAAGACCGGTGAGACCAATGAAATGATCGAAAGTTTTATGCTTCTTGCGAATAAGACTGTCACGGAATTCATTCAAAAGAAGGTGCCGAAAGAGGATCGTCTGTTTATATACAGAATACACGACAAGCCGGACAAAGACCGCGTTCTCGAACTCGTTCAGCTTTTACGAAGTCTCGGATACACACTACATATAAAAGATAATACTTTTTCATCTAAAGAGCTCAATCAGATCCTACGCTCAACAGAAGGCACTTCGGAAGCGAATATTGTACAAATGGCAACAATACGCTCTATGGCAAAAGCGATATATTCTATTCAGAATATCGGACATTTCGGACTTGCGTTTGAAAATTACACACATTTTACTTCACCGATACGCAGATATCCGGATATCATCGTGCACAGACTTCTAAAAACATATCTGGAAGGAAAAAAAGTTCCCCAAACCAAATGGAGCACCTATCAAAGGTTGGCACAGGAACTTTCCAACAAAGAAAAAGATACCATGGACGCAGAGAGAAGCTCAATAAAATACAAGCAAGTGGAATATCTATCTGAAAGAAAAGATGAAAAATTCAGTGGGACTATCACATCTATCACTGAATGGGGAATCTACGTTGAAGAAGAAAAAACCAGAACCGAAGGGCTGATCAGAATACGAAATCTGGGGAATGACTTTTTCAGATATGATAAGATCAAAATGGCACTCATAGGATCAAAAACAAAAAAAAGTTTCCGATTGGGAGATACGATCAAGATCAAAATAAAAAAGATCGACATCAACAACAAAACTCTCGAGTACGAATTAGCGGGCTAGGTTACAGCTCATAGGTTTTAGGTTTCAGGGAAAACGAGCGTACGCGCGTTTTTTCCATGATTTTGAGTTGATGGTTTCTGTCGTTGAGGATAACTCTACTTTGCACAACACCCTACTCGTATTACAATATGAACAGGTTACCAACTTAGCGTTGTCCCCACTTTTTGGGGATAACACTAAGAAGAAAGCAAAAAGTCCTCGTTCTTTATAACTAATCATCTTTTGTCCAAAAACTATGCACAAAAGTACAAAAATAACTCCGGTAATACGCAAAGAGGTCTTCGCACGATGGAAAAAAGAAAAGATATCCCAACGGCAACTTGCCAAAGAATATCATGTCGATAAACGTGTAATCGGACGGATCATTGAGAGAGGCAAAAAGGGAGATTTTGATGTTCATCAAAGCATCAACAAACGCTTCTTAAAAAAAGCTCGTCCAAACACAAAACCATCGAAGAAAAAACTCCCCTCCCGATCTTTATCAAAAAGACCAACCAGAAAGAAACGAGTTTTAAAAAAAATATCTCCAAAGAAAAAAACCGGAAAGAAAAAGTAGTTTTATCAATCGCTTACTTTTTAAGCAAAAATATTATTAATAGTTCAATACGTTTACTATAACAACGAGCAACGTTTTTACATTTTTAAGAACACAAAAGAAAATTTCAGTGATGCTTCTCTCAACCACTATAATATAGGCTGCGAGATTTCCATTACTACTCAATATGGCAAGTGCCGCATCTGTTGTAAACTTCAGTGACACTTTGTCTGACTCAGACAAAGGGATTATTTCAAATCACACCATTAGATATACAATGTCTGATACAAGATCACTTTCTGCCGGTGGTAATTTTACCATTACCTTTGAAAGTGGCTTCGTGATGCCAGATACTCTTAATACAAATGATATTGATTCTGGTCAGCGGCACACAAAAAACTCTTGAACATCCTTTATAGACTTTCAACTTGCCGAAGGTTTACTTCGCCATCGTTTCAGCTTCTTCAAATTTGATAGAAAGTAATTTCGAAATAGCATCAGAGTCCATGGTTACACCATAAAGTATTCCGGCACGGCTCATAGTTTCGCGGTTGTGCGTAATGACAATAAGCTGAGAAAACTTGGAGAGACTTTCCAACATATCACCATATTTGCGTGAGTTTGCCTCGTCCAACGCCGCATCGGTCTCATCAAGTATCATAAAAGGAGGCGGGTTCACTTGAGAAACAGCAAACAAAAGGGCAATCGAGGTAAGCGCACGTTCCCCGCCGGAGAGCATTTGCAGTCCACGTATCTTCTTTCGTGGCAACGACACCGAAATATCAATACCAAGCTCTTCGGGCTCGGACACCTCTTGATCAGACAGTATATCTTCACTATTGATTTTTCTTTTTTTAATATCAGAGACAACAAAAAGCTCAGCCGATCCACCATCAAACATCAATGAGAAAAACTTCCG
>JAGLOS010000007.1 GCA_023137615.1 Minisyncoccota bacterium
AAGACGACGGTGGTAAATCATCATTTTCCTAAAACCTACAAGCTACAAGCTAATCCCTAATCCGTCATTGCGAGGAGGTATGACTAGAGTATTGTGGTTGTAACTCTGGATTGCTTAGTCCGCAATGTCCGCAGACTAAGCAATTCAACACCCAACGTCATTGCGAGAAGTGATACGGAGCGAAGCGGAGTAGAACGACGAAGTAATCCAGGGTTTTGTCACTTAAGTAAATATACTCTGGATTGCTTCGCCTGTGGCTCGCAATGACGATGCTAACCTGAGTGTTATTTTGATAAAACCAACGTGTAACAATAGAATTTATTGATCTTTTTAAGACCTTTTCCGGAAAATAGTTAAAAATTTTCCGTATTGTTGTATTTGAGTGATGAAATTATAAACAGGTTTCGAGTGTGTTTTTGTATTTTTAATTATGGTATAGTGGATGCTATGAAAGATTATTTAAAATGGTTTATAACCGGAAGTATCTTTATTATCCCCTTTATATCATTTATTGTGATCAACGATATGTTCTTTCCTTTTATTGTGGGAAAGAATTTTGCGTTTAGGATATTGGTTGAGATGATGTTTGGCGCGTGGATCGCTCTTGCGGTGATTGACGAGCAATATCGTCCAAAAATAAGTACTATTGTAAAAGCACTCGTGTTTTTTGTCGCTATTGTGGGTATAGCGAATATTTTCGGAGCGAATTTTGATAAAAGCTTTTGGTCAAATTATGAGCGGATGGACGGGTATATTACGACTCTACACTTATTTATGTATTTCCTTGTTGCGGGGTCTGTCTTTATATTGCCAAAACGATGGGACAATTATTTCAACATAATGATCATTGTGAGTGTTATATTGGGCTTCATAGGGATCAGTGAGTTGATCGAAGCTGATTTTCAAATAGGAAGACTCTCCACAACACTTGGAAACGCGATCTATTTGGCGGTCTATATGTTGTTTCATATTTTCATCACCGTATATATGCTCTTTAAAGATGAGATAAAAGAGTGGGGTATCAGACATTTCTTTTATATTGGAGCGATACTTGTGCAAGTGCTGAACTTGTATGCTACAGCGACACGTGGAACAGTTATAGGGCTTATCGGCGGTATTTCTCTTACTATGCTTATCATCGCGCTGTTTGAGAAAAAACACATAAAGCTCAAAAAAGTTGCAATGGGTCTTATCGGTAGCGTTGTGATCTTGGTGAGTATGTTCATTACATTTCGTGATTCTGCATTTGTTCAGGATACGCATGTTCTCGCGCGTTTTACAAAAATATCATTAAATGATTCAGAAGGAAGGATAGAAGACCGTTTTTTGATATGGGGGATGGCGTATGAAGGATTTTTGGAGCGACCTGTTTTGGGATGGGGACAGGGTAATTTCCCGTATGTTTTCAATAAATATTACGACCCACGATTGTTTGACGCAGAGCCATGGTTTGATCGGGCGCACAATGTTTTTTTTGATTGGCTGATATCGGCGGGGATCGTTGGACTTTTGTCGTACCTTTCAATTTTTGTTGCTCTGCTTTATTTGTTGTGGCGCATCAAAGACGAAGATATGTCGTTTTTATCAAAAGCTATTTTTACCGGATTGCTTGCGGCATATTTCATTCACAATGTATTTGTGTTCGATAATCTTGTCAGTTATATTTTGTTCTTTACGGTTGTCGCGTTTATTCATTCAAAATATATTCATAATAAAGAACCGGACACTCTCAAAAGGGACACAAGGAATCTTCCTGCGTGGAAGAGCTTTTCTGTAGACCAAAGTCAACATCTTACGGTGGTTACCATAATGGGTGTGATCACGCTCGCAGCGGTCTATATGCTTAATTATCCGGCTTATGCACAAAATAAAACACTGCTTTCGGCATTGTACTTTACTCCCGGACGTGTGCCACCGGAACAGGTTATTACCGGCTTGGATCTATACAAAAAAGCGCTTGAGTACGACTCGTTTGGAAATGGAGAAACAAGAGAGCGGCTTTTGTTTCATGCACAAAGTGTGTATGGGAATAACACCGTTGATCCGAGAGTGAAAGCCGAATTCATGCAATATGCGGCTGAAGAAATGTCCAAACAAATAGATGAAATGCCCGGAGAGTCAAAGTATCCGTTGTTTGCATCGGGATTATTCAGTACTCAGGGAAATTTTGCAAAAGCTGAAGAATTATTACAGAAAGCGCGCGATATATCTCCTAAAAAGGATATCGTCTTACTTGCGCTTGGGGATGTGTATCTGAATTCCGGTAGAGCAGAAAGTGCTCTCGTAGTATACAAGGAAGCTTTTGAAAGTACTGTTATCAATGGCAAGGCAAGAAACCACAAAGCGGCTCTTCGTTATGCTCTCGCAGCGCTTTATATAGGCAATGATCAATTGGCAAACGATATACTTATTCAAACATTTGAAACACATCTTGTTGACGATCCACCGATCATAAATTTCTATGTGAATAAAGAGCGTTTTGACGTAGTGCGTGATATTTACGAACATGCGATAGAAAAAGAGAACGATGATCCAAAATTGAAAAAGAAGCCCGAGTATAGATTTCAGCTTGCGGGTATCTACTTGAAATTGGAAGAGCGCGACAAAGCGATAGAGATTTTGGAACAAGCAATGTTGGATCTGCCGGAGGCTCAATTTCCAGCGGTGCACAGCGATGCGAAGAAATTTATCGAGCAAATAAAAACAGGGGAGATATAAGATCCCGTCTAACATCTCGACGCAAAAGTAAAATTTTGTCTTACGACACTGCTTTTCGCACAAAACTCCGAAATTCTACCTCGAAACGAGATGTTAAACAGGCTCTAAAAACTTCTCCACAGCTTTCGTTTGACTTTTGTAGTAATTCATGCTAATATAATTTGGTGAGCGTAATAGCTCTAAACAAACAAATATCTGCGTAAGACCCCCTTTTTAGGGGGTTTTACGTTTTTTGAGACGTAATGTTTGATTTTGGATCTGGTACCTGTTGGTATATATGTATTTTTTGTTAGAATTTACCTTTGTTTTGTAATTTGACGGTATTTCTGTATAATATAGCAACATGTATCGTTTCTGCATGGTCATGGCCGACGGCTGCACTCACATAGATATTTGTTTGGAGCTCGCCCCCGTCGGCCGTGATTGCGTAGAAACTTTTTGTTTATGAAAATAGAAGAAAACGTATCGCTTCGTGATCTTACCACAATGAATACCGGTGGGAAGGCGAAGTATTTTTGTCGAGTGTGTACTATCCCGGAGCTTAAAGAAGCGTTGGATTTTGTTCATAAACACTCTCTCCCGTATTTTATAATTGGAGGTGGTTCAAATCTTGTTTTTTCAGACAAAGGTTTTTCCGGTCTTGTTATAAAGATGGAGATCAAAAGTGTGGTATTCAAAGACAAAGGCGGGCATGTTTTTGTAACAGCCGGCGCGGGTGTGGTATGGGATGATCTTGTAGAAGAAACAGTCGAGCGGGGTTTGTATGGTTTGGAGAATCTGTCGTTGATACCGGGTACGGTGGGTGCCGCATCTGTACAAAATATCGGTGCATATGGAACAGAGGTCGAAGAGGTGATCGAGCAAGTTGAAGTTCTAGATATTGTGACACAAAAAATAAAAATTTTTTCTCACAACGAATGTTTGTTTGAATATCGAAAAAGTTTTTTTAAAAAAGAAGGTAAAGGAAAATATATTGTTGTTCGCGTTGTATTTAAATTATTAAAAAAAAGTGACGTGCGTCTTTCATATGGAAGTCTTAAAAAAGTTTTTGACGAAAAAGGAATTTCCTCCCCAACCCCAAGGGAAATTCGAGAAGCGATCATCGTGGTCAGAAAAGAAAAACTTCCATATGATGGTGACATTGGAAGTGCGGGATCGTATTTCAAAAATCCGATCGTATCGCAAGATCATTATACCAAACTTCTCAGTATGTATCCGGAGATGCCGGGTTTTTCCGTTTCGAAGTCTGAAGTAAAAATTCCCGCAGGATGGCTTATTGATAACGTTTGCGGGCTTCGTGGCTCCAGAGATGGTAATGTTGGCACGTATGAACATCAAGCTCTCGTGTTGGTGAACTATGGAAATGCAACTACCGAAGAAATAAAAAAGTTTGCAGAAAAGATCGTTGCTTGTGTAAAAGAAAAAACAAATATTTCTTTGGAGAGGGAAGTTGAATATGTAGAATAAAACTTTCAATTTTCATTACACGTTACAAAGTCATTGCGAGCCGTAGGCGAAGCAATCCAGGGTTACAACCTTTATACTCTGATTGCTTCACTTCGTTCGCAATGACGTTGGGTGGTTTGTAATATTACAAGTTATTGTTTGTTCAAGTTTAAGCAATTTCTTCTTCCGCTAGATACTACGTTTTGGAATGACAAAGTGGTTAATTTTCAGATACAAACTTCTTGTAAATTAAAAATTGTTTATTGAACAAAAACTTTTTTATCCACAAAACTTTTTATAAAAGCATTGTTAATTTTTTTATTTGTAGGATAATAAGAGTATCAAAGTTACTCGGAAATATTTTTAGTTGACTCTGGGGGATAAGTAAAACTTTGAAATGATTTTAGCGGTAAAGGTCGATGATTTTTTATTAGTCGCTAACAAAGTTTAATTGCCATGGCAGTAAAAAAGCGAAAAACAGCGGCACGTAAAAAGGCTGCGCCAAAGCGCAAAGTCGCAAAGAAAGCTGTACGAAGAAAAGCAGCTCCAAAGCGAAAACCTGCAGCAAAAAAGAAAGCTGCACCAAAGCGCAAGAAGGCGACTCCAAAGCGAAAACCTGCAGCAAAGAAAAAGAAAGTTGCAAAGCGAAAACCGGCTGCAAAGAAACGCAAACCTGCAGCAAAGAAAAAGAAAGTTGCAAAGCGAAAACCTGCAACAAAAAAGCGCAAACCTGCAACAAAAAAAAGAAAACCGGCTGCAAAGAAGCGAAAGAGATAATTTCTTTAGCTTAAAAACAGAAAGTCCCTCAACTATGGGGGATTTTCTGTTTTTATGCTAAAATGGGGTTTCAGTGACAATAATATATGCACAAAAACATGACTTTTCTTAAAAAATTATTTTCTTTTGGAGGTGATATTTCACAAAAAACACTTAAAACGTATCAACCGATACTTGAGAGGGTGAATAGCTTTGAGGAGAAGATATCTTCTCTTGATGATGATGCTCTGCGGAATAAAACAATAGAATTCAAAGACCGTCTTTCAAAAGGAGAAACCCTTGATGATATTTTACCTGAGGCGTTTGCGACAGTGCGTGAAGCATCAAAGAGAGTATTGGGACAGCGTCATTATGATGTGCAGATGATCGGCGGTATCGCGTTGCATAAAGGAAGTATCTCAGAGATGAGGACCGGTGAAGGAAAGACCCTCGTGGCAACACTGCCGGTGTACCTCAATGCGTTGGATAAAAAAGGAGCGCATGTGGTGACGGTCAATGATTATCTCTCTCGTCGTGATGTTGTTTGGATGGGACAGATATATTCTTTTCTTGGATTAACAAGCTCGGTGATCAATCATCAGGCATCGTTTTTGTATGATGAAGGACACAAGAAGGAAGATAAAGAACGTGATGAAGAAGGTTCGTTCAAGGTTATGCACGAATTCTTACGACCATGTACCAGAAAGGAAGCATATGATGCGGACATTACCTATGGTACTAATGTTGAGTTTGGTTTTGATTATTTGCGGGACAACATTGCTTATGATAAAAAAGATCTTGTACAACGCGGCTTTCATTATGTGATCGTCGACGAGATCGATTCGATCTTGATCGATGAGGCGAGAACTCCTCTTATTATTTCCGCACCCGCACAAGACGCGGAAGATATTTACCAAACCTTTACAGCAATTGCTCGTACAATGAATAAGGATACTGACTATACCGTAGATGAAAAACTCAAAGCGGTGCAGCTTACCGATGATGGTATCGAAAAAGCCGAGAAAGCCCTTGGTGTTGATAATATCTATACAGATAAAGGTATCAAATACGTGCACCATCTGGAAACCGCGGTGCGAGCAAAGGCGTTGTTTGTTCGTGACAAACAATATGTGGTAAAAGACGGTGAGATCGTGATCGTTGACGAATTCACCGGGCGGCTTCAGCCTGGAAGACGCTGGAGCGAAGGACTTCATCAAGCGGTTGAGTCAAAAGAAGGAGTTGAAGTACAGAAAGAATCTCGAACGTTTGCATCAGTGACATACCAGAATTACTTCCGTATGTATGACAAGCTCTCCGGTATGACAGGTACCGCAAAAACATCTTCCGAAGAATTCTATGAGGTTTACGGTCTCGACGTGTTGAGTATCCCGACAAACAAACAAACACAACGTATAGATAGGAACGATCTTATTTATCAAACTGAAAAAGGCAAGCTCCAGGCGATAGCTTTTAAAGTAAAAGAATTACACGATAAGGGTCAGCCGGTACTTATCGGTACTGTTTCTATTGAGAAGAATGAATTACTTTCAGCATATTTGAAGAAAGAAGGTGTACCGCACGAGCTATTGAATGCGAAGCAACATGAGAATGAAGGTGCTGTGATCGCACAGGCGGGTCAGAAAGGAAAGGTGACGATTGCAACGAACATGGCGGGTCGTGGAGTTGATATCAAGCTCGGCGGTTTTCCTGCGGTAAAAGAAAAAGAAGAAGAAATACGTGCTTTGGGTGGGTTGTTCGTGCTAGGAACTGAGCGGCATGAAGCAAGGCGTATTGATGATCAATTACGTGGTCGTTCCGGACGACAAGGTGATCCGGGAGAGACGCAGTTCTTTGTGTCGCTCGAAGATGATCTCATGCGAGTGTTTGCGTCGGACGCGATCAAAACAATGATGGGTCGTTTTGGAATACCGGAAGATCAACCGATCGAAAACAAAATGATCACACGAAGTTTGGAGCAGGCACAAACAAAGATCGAAGGTTTTCATTTCGACGCTCGAAAATATGTGTTGTCATATGATAATGTTTTAAACAAACAACGTCATTACATTTACCAAAAAAGACATCTTGTTCTTACGGGAAGTGATGAAGAGATCGAGCAATTTATGCAGACGGAGCTGATAGCGGGTGACGATGAAATTTCAAAAACAGTTGAGTCGAAAAAGACCGAGCTTGGAAATGAAGAATTTTTGAAGGTCATGAGGCGGCTTACTTTGCAAACGATAGATATGTTATGGATGGAACATTTGGAAGTGATGGATTATATGCGAAGTTCCGTAAATTTGCGAGCGTATGGTCAGCGCGATCCGTTGGTTGAGTATAAAAACGAGGGCTTGCGTTTGTTTACCGAATTAAAAGAGGCGATATCGCATAATATTGTTGAGCGAATTCCACATATTGCTGTCGGAGCACTTTCTCAAGAGGAACAAAAAGCGCGCGAGATACAAAAGAAAGCACAAATAATCAGTGGCGCGATCGCAAAAACACTCAACACCGGCGGAGTGCCTGGTGCCGGAATGAAAAAA
The DNA here is from genome assembly GCA_023137615.1 of Minisyncoccota bacterium. Lineage (GTDB taxonomy): Bacteria > Patescibacteriota > Minisyncoccia > Phycocordibacterales > JAGLOS01 > JAGLOS01. The sequence goes on from JAGLOS010000007.1 coordinate 7,464, forward strand.
GAGAAGATTGGTCGAAATGATATGGTGAAGATCACTAAAGGTGATGAAACCAAAGAGATGAAATATAAAAAAGCCGAAGCTCTTATTGAAAATGAGGGTTGGACACTTGTGCGATAAACATGGAGAAACCATTTAAAAAAATTCAAGACCTCTTAAAAGAGGAACTTTTTGAGTATGAGCTGTTGGAACACGAACCGGTTTTTACAAGCGAACAAGCTGCTTGTATTCGCAGTACAAATATGGATGAGGGTGCAAAGTCGCTTCTTTTGAAACTAAAGAATGAATTTGTGCTTGTAGTGGTGCCGGGCGGAAGTCGTCTTTCTATGAAAAAACTTCGCAAACATACCTGCGACAACAAAAGCAGGTTTGCCAGACCGGAAGAAGTGATTGATATTATGGGCTGTGAGATAGGAGCATGTTATCCGGTGGGAAGTATTATCCCGATCAGAACTATTGTTGACCCAACTTTTGGAAAGGGTGAATATATAGCATTTAATCCGGGTGTGCACGACAGGACGATCCGTATGAAATGGGAAGACTATAAAAAAATGGGAGAATGGGAGATCGTGGATGTGATGGAATAGGATTAAGGAGTCAGGATGGAGGAGGGAGTAAACAAAAAAGCGCTTTGCGCTTTTTTGTTTTTAGCTATTTTCTAATTCCTCATCTTCTCATTCCTAAAAAAGTGATTGTGTCATTGTGGATTTTTCGCTTTCATTTGGTTTCTCCCACTGCGATGTATCAAGTTTTATTATCTGTTCATCGCCCGCGATGGAATATTTCAGATATCCTTCTTTCATAGCGAAATCATAGATGTCTTTGGTGATACGTACATCGTCAAGACAATACTTTACAATTTTATCTATCTTGCCTTGTTTCCACCATGTTACCGCTTGAAGTCCGTGACCGCTTTTGTTCTCTCCGATGGTTGCCTCCGCGATCTGGTCGAGTCGTACGCGTTTTCCGGCAACTTCTTTTATTTTTGCCAGAATGTCGAGACTTTGTATGTGAGTAAGATCACCTTGATAATATTTATTTAAAAGCGGAATATCGAAGTGATCGGAATTATATCCGATAAGCATATCCGCTTTCTCAATAATAGACCAAAGTTTGTCTATTTCGTCGATCGTGTAGCTTGAATATGAATTGGTTTCCGAGTCATGAACACAGACAACCGAAATATCGAGAGAAGTAACATCACTGCTGCCAACCTCTTGAAATGTGTTTTGTGTTTCAATATCAAATACAATTTTTCTCATAGTGGTATAGTGATACATTGAAGATCAATGATTCAATAACAGAGATATAGTATACCTCAAAAATAGTAGGGCACAAATATAGTCTTGGATTAAGCTCTGAACCCGGAAGTCTTTCGGATCCATTGAGTTAGTTTTTAGTTTGTAGTTACTGGTTTTTAGGGAAACGGTGATTATGTTTGTTAAAACCACCATCGTCATTGCGAGCCGTAGGCGAAGCTTTGCACTGCTGTTTGCACCCAAAGGGCATGGCTGTTTTCTAATTCGCTTCGCTCAAAAGAAAACATGCCGCAGTGTCCGCAGACTATCCTGTCGTCGAGATGACAAAGTGATGTTTGTTTTGTCATCCCAAATTCAAGAAACAACCTAAGACGTACTTGTACCTATCGGACTAAGTACGTCTTAGGTTGTTTTGTAATTAGCGGTTGGGACAACTAATGTGTGTGTAACGTGTGTGTTTGAATGTGTGTGTTTGAACTATTTTGTGTATAATTACACTATGAAACAAAACGTATTGGAAAGCATTTTTTTTCTTGGGCTTCTTGCTGTAAGTGGTGGGGTGCTCTTTATGATATTTAAGCCGTATATTGCGGCAATGTTTATTGCGGCTATCTTTGCGAGCATTTTTTATCCGCTCTATATGTTTCTTCTCAGGTATTTTAAGGGGAAAAAAGATATTAGCGCATTTTTGACAGTGATGGTCGTTTTGGTTGTCATCTTGTTGCCGTTGCTTATCATGGGAACGGTACTCTTCCAAGAGACAAAAGATATTGCGGTAGGATTACAAAAAGGCGACGGGACAATAAATTTTGTCGAAACAAAACTTGAAGCTGTCGAATTGTATCTTAATGACTTGGCACCTGATGCTAATATTAATATTGATCTCCGCAGTGTTGTACAGACGACTGCTTTGTGGGTCACTGACCATCTCGGGACGTTGTTCTCAGGTGTTGCCAAAGGAACACTTAACCTTTTCTTAATGATCATTGCCTTGTTCTTTTTTTTGCGGGATGGAAAAAAGATCCATGGTACTCTTGTCCGTTGGAGCCCCCTCCGTGACAAGTGCGATGAGAATATCATGAATAAAGTAGTGGCAGCAGTTGATTCTGTGGTAAAGGGGTCGTTGCTTATTGCTGCGTTGCAAGGATTTCTCTTGGGTGTCGGTTTTGCTATCTTCGGCGTTTCTTCTCCGGTGTTGTGGGGTTTTGTTGGAATATTTGCCTCATTGATCCCAAGTGTTGGAACGGCACTCGTCTGGGTTCCGGGAGTTTTATATCTTTTTTTTGCACAAGACGCAACGGTGATGGCAATAGGGCTTGCGGTCTGGGGGGTGCTTATTGTGGGGTTGGCGGATAATTTCTTACGGCCGATCTTGATCGAGCGCGGTGTGAAGACCCATCCTCTTCTCATTTTTCTTTCTATCTTTGGTGGTATTAGTCTCTTTGGTCCGATAGGTCTTTTGGTTGGTCCGATCGTACTTAGTTTTGTATTTGCATTGGTTGATGTCTATCCGGATGTAATACAGAACGGAAACGAACATACAAAATAGGCGGTAGAAAAAACCGGAGAAAATTGGCGGCGAAAGGTCATCGATAATTTTTGTTATCCACAAAAAGAGTTTTTTGTCGTTGCGACAACGTGTGATGAATGGGATAATTAAAATGTGACTGGTGCAAAAAGAGCGCACGATCTAAAACACGACCTAAACAAAAGCTCGATGAAAAGATTTCGAGTAATCTTTTACGCATTTTAAGAAATTGGAGGAGTGATTATGAACAAAATAATAAAAGTCATATATCCGGTCTTTAAATAAGAACTCACGTTATTAGTAATTATTATAAAATTTATGGGAGATAAAACACAAAGTTTAATATTATGGTTTGACCAGCTTTGTAACGATGACGTAGGTCTTGTTGGTGGGAAAAATGCATCGCTTGGTGAGATGTATTCAGAGCTTACTGCGCAAGGTATCCGTATTCCAAACGGATTTGCGATCACCTCGCATGCGTATCGGGAATTTGTGAATAATTCCGGTCTCGCAGAGATCATCAAGGAACAGCTTGAAGATCTTGATGTCAGTGATATCAAAAGTCTGCAAAAGAAAGGAAAGGCAGTGAGGGAAGCATTTTTGAAAGTAGAGCTCCCGGAAGTTTTGACTAAAGAGATCGAAAAGGCGTATGAAGATCTTTCAGAATCATACGACCTAAAAGATGTTGATGTTGCAGTGCGCTCAAGTGCGACCGCCGAAGATCTCCCCGGCGCGTCGTTTGCGGGAGAACACGATACATATTTAAATATTTCCGGTGCCGACAATGTAATACAAGCAACTCGAAAAGCAATGGCGTCGCTCTTTACCGATCGTGCTATTTCATATCGGGTTGACAAAGGATTTGGTCATTTTGATATTGCGCTTTCTGTGGGTGTTCAAAAGATGGTGCGCTCAGACATGGCTTCATCTGGCGTGATGTTCACGATCGATACTGAGACAGGTTTCAAAGATACGGTTCAGATCAGTTCTTCATATGGTCTTGGTGAAATGGTTGTACAAGGGAAAGTTACCCCGGATGAGTTTATTGTGTTTAAGCCGACACTTGATCAAGGGTTTTCGTCGATCATCAAGAGGTCTCTGGGAGCAAAGAAGTTCAAGATGGTATACACTACATCGACAAAAGATCCGGTGAAAGAGGTGGCGGTTTCGGTAAAAGAACGCGACATATTTACTCTGAATAACGAAGAGATTTTGACTCTGGCAAGGTGGGGTGTTGCAATCGAGCGACATTATTCAGAACGTGCGGGAAAACACATGCCGATGGATATGGAATGGGCAAAAGATGGTGAGACAGACGAACTCTTTATTGTGCAAGCCCGTCCTGAGACAGTGCAGTCGGAAAAAGAAGGATTCACTCGTACGGAATACAAACTTACCGAAGAGGGGGAACCTATCATCGAAGGTATTTCAGTGGGAACAAAGATCGTTACAGGCAAAGCACGTGTGGTTCTCTCGACCGCCAAACTTCATGAGTTTGAAAAAGGAGAGATATTGATCACTCAGATCACTGACCCTGACTGGGAGCCGATCATGAAGATATCCGCTGCGATCATTACCGAGAAGGGTGGGCGAACTTCTCATGCGGCTATTGTTTCGAGAGAGCTTGGTATTCCTGCGGTGATCGGTACCGGAAATGTACTTAAAAAGATCAAGACGGGAGACATGATCACGGTAGATTGTTCATCCGGTGTTGTTGGTCGTGTATATAAAGGTGAACTTAAATTTGAAGAAAGCACTTATGATATTGGGGAAATACCGGAAACAAAAACGCCGCTGTCACTCAACGTTGGATCTCCGGAGGGTGCATTTATGCATAGTTTCTTGCCACACCATGGTGTTGGATTAGCGCGAGAGGAATTCATAATTGCATCACATATTCGGGTACATCCGCTTGCTCTTCTCAATTACGACAACATAGAGGATACAAAACTTAAAAAACAGATCGACGAGATAACAAAAGGATATGATGATAAAGTCGAGTTTTATGTTTCGAAACTTGCGGAAGGTATTGCGCAGATCGGAGCGGCTTTCTATCCTCATCAAGTCATTGTAAGATTCTCCGATTTTAAAACAAATGAATACGCGACACTTTTGGGTGGTGCGGAATATGAGCCGGATGAGGAGAATCCGATGATCGGATGGCGTGGAGCATCCCGATATGCAAATCCAAAGTTTAAACCGGCATTTGGTCTTGAAGTGCAGGCGGTAAAGCGTGTACGTGAAATATTTGGATTGGACAACGTCCATACCATGATCCCGTTCTGCCGTACACCGGAAGAAGGACAAAATGTTCTTAATATCATGAGAGAGTTTGGGTTGGAAAAAAGAGATGACGGACTCAAAGTTTATGTGATGTGTGAGATCCCAACAAACGTGATTCGCGCCGATGATTTTCTTGATGTATTTGACGGGTTCTCGATCGGGTCAAACGATCTTACTCAACTTACCCTTGGAATGGATCGAGACTCGGCACTTGTTGCACCAATATCAAATGAAAATGATCCGGCTGTTCGATCTCTCGTTGCAACTGCAATTGCAAAATGTAAAGAAAGAGGGAAGTACATTGGATTCTGTGGGCAGGCGCCTTCTGACTATCCGGACTTTTTGCAGTTTCTTATCTCACAAAATATCGATGCCGTATCACTTAACCCAGATGCAATCGTTGAAATGAAGTTCGTGGTTGCAGAAGAAGAGAAGAGAATGAAAGAAGAAGAGAATAAAGAATAGGAGAACGTTAGGATGTTAGGATGATACATACTTATAAAAAACTGATTGTCTGGAAGAAAGCGCTTGATACAGTGATAGAAATTTATACATTGACCGAAAAGTTTCCTAATTCTGAAATATACGCTCTTTCTTCATAGATGCGACGTGCCGCGGTTTCAATACCATCTAATATAGCTGAAGGACGTTTACGAAGTACAGAAAAAGATTTTCGAAAATTTTTGTATATTGCTTATTCTTCCGGCGGAGAGCTTGAAACACAAATTGAGATTGCCAAACGGCTACCGAGAACGAGAAATTTAAACTATAATACAGCAGAAGAATTACTTACAGAAGTTATGAAGATGTTATATACGATGATTAACAATCGAAAGGATGTCTCAAAAACAAAAAGATGATTTCTGACTTTCTGACATTCTTAATTTCTAATTTTCTAATAAATTTATGAGAATAGTTTCGTCTTATAACGAAGAATGGGAAAAGAAGTATTTATGTAACCGCATTGGTGACTATGAAATACAGTTTCTCGATGGGATACTGCAAGATCATGATTATATCAGAGACGATGAAGCGGAGGTTTTGTCTGTATTTGTGAAATCTGTGGTAGGGGCAAAGGAAATGGATCAATTTCCAAAACTAAAGGCGATCGTAACACGTTCGACCGGGTTTGATCACATTGATCTGAAAGAAGCAAAAAAACGCGGCATTAGTGTTTCAAATGTGCCCACGTATGGAGAGAATACTGTGGCAGAGTATGTGTTTGCACTATTGCTTACCATTTCGCGTTGTATGTTTGAATCATATGAAAGAATATTGAAAACGGGTAAGTTTTCTCCCGACGGTCTTCGTGGATTTGATCTCAAAGGCAAGACTTTGGGTGTCGTTGGCACAGGACACATTGGCGCGAATGTGATACGGATCGCAAAAGGGTTTGATATGAATGTGATCGCCTGCAGTGTGCAAGAGAATGAGGAGTTGTCACAAGCCCTTGGTTTTACATATGTAAACTTTGATGAACTCCTCGGTTGTTCTGATGTTATAACATTCCATGTTCCATACAATGATGGGACACATCATATGATCAATGTGGACAACATAAACAAGATCAAACGTGGAGCGTATCTTATCAATACCGCTCGTGGCGGTATAGTGCAGACGAAAGCATTGCTTGCAGCACTTGAACAAGGAATATTGCGTGGTGCCGGACTTGATGTATTGGAAGAAGAGGGATACATGCAAGATGATATGGAATTACTTACTGATCCACATCCAAATCCGGAGAGTCTGCAGACAGTACTCACTAACCAGTATCTTATTGATCATCCGCGGGTTATTATTGTTCCTCATAATGCATTTAACACGAAAGAAGCAATTGAGCGTATTTTGGATACAACAGCTGCCAATATTAAAGCCGCGGCAAACGATGAACCGATAAATCTGGTTGGTGTTTAAATATTTGTATTGTTTTTTTAAATTATTAAAGAGATTGCCTCTCGCAGCATATTTTGGCTATTATTGATAAAAATAGCAAATTCGCTTATGCTAGGTGGTATAGCTTAAAGGTCTGTACTTATCTATATGAATTCTATCAACTCCCAAAACAAAATTTTTGAAAAACAAGTTAAAATTAACGGTTTGAATATAAATTATAGGACAATTGGAAATGGAGATATTCCTGTTGTTTTTTTGCATGGTTGGGTGAAAGATTGTGAAAAATATTTACCCTTGGACAAATATTTTTTAGAGGAACAAAAATATTATATTTTTATTCCGGATATGCCCGGTTTTGGTAAAAGCGAGGAGCCAAAAGAAAGCTGGGATTTGGATAATTATGTTGAACTCGTCCATGAGTTTATTAAAAATGTGCGACAGAAAGATGGTTGTACTTTAGTTAATGAAACTATAATCATAGGACACTCTTTTGGAGGAAGGATTGCTATTAAATATGCGGTGAAATATCCGGAAAAAGTTAGTAAGCTAATTTTGACTGGAGCGGCGGGTGTTAAGCACAACTTAACTATAAAACAAAAAATACTTTTTATTTTGGCAAAAATGGGGAAAGTTTTGTTTTCTATACCCGGAATTTCGTATTTACAAAAACCGGCGCAAAAAATATTGTATAAAATGGCGCGGGTAAAAGATTATCACCAAGCCAGTCCCATAATGAAAGAAGCAATGAAAAATGTTTTAGACGAGGATTTAACGCCGTATTTGGAAAAAATAGGATCTGCGACTTTGTTGGTCTGGGGAAGGTTAGATAAAACGACACCGCTCTCTGATGGAAAAATTATGGATCGCAAAATTAGAAATTCCAAATTGGTCATAATAGATGACGCTAATCATTCTTTGCCGTATCAAAGACCGAAAGAGTTTATTAAAATTATCTTTGAATTTCTAAACCATTAAAATGTCAGCTATTTTTATCACCATATTAATTTTAGCTCTGATCAAAATTATCCGTGATAGTTTGTCCTATCTTTGGCTGTGGCAGGTGAAAGAATATCGGACGGATCGGATGATGGCTTATTTGAAGAATGAAAAAATCCTTGCTCGTAAAAATGTTTCTTATCTCGTTGCTCTATATATACTAACTTGTTATATAACTCAGCCAGTCTTTATTTTTTTGGCATTGTCATTTTTTATTTTTTATTTTTATCAAATACTTTTGGAAACAAAAGGAAGAACCCTTAAAAGACCAAAGCCAACTTTTAAAGTAATACTTATTTTGTTTACGTCTTTGTCTTTTTATATTTTTATTACTGCTGTTTGCTACATAAATGGCAATCTTTCTCTTGTTTTTACAATCTTACTTTTGTTGGTTTTTTATTTAGCCACACCTCTTTTGATCACCGCGGTCGTTTTAACTGTTAATCCAATTTTTAATTTTCAAAAAAGAAGGATAATTAAAAAAGCAACACAGAAGATGAGAACATTGAAAAAAGTAAAAGTCATCGGTATTACCGGCAGTTACGGCAAGACGAGCACAAAAGAATTTTTAGATACCATTCTCAGTGAAAAATTTAAAGTTGTAAAAACCGAGGGGAATAATAATACCAATATTGGCGTAGCTTATACTGTTTTAAATAAGGTCAGTGATGAATATGATTATTTTATTTGCGAAATGGGGGCGTATAAAATTGGAGAAATTGCCGAAATGTGCGAGATCGTTAAACCACAAATTGGGATACTAACCGGAATAAACGAACAGCATATTGAGTTGTTTGGTTCAATTGAAAATACAATGAAAGCAAAGTTTGAGTTAATAGAAAGTTTACCGGAAAATGGATTGGCGATTATTAACGCGAGAATCACGAATTATGAATCACGAATCATAAAGAAAAATGTAAAACGTTTTTCTTTAGATGATGCCGAAAATATAAAAGTTTGTCGGGATTGCATTGAGTTTAATTATAAAAATCATAATTTTAAAATTAATTTACTTGGCAGGCATTTTATTGAAAATCTTTTAGCGGCTATAATGACGGCGGAAGATCTGGGAATGAGTTTGGAAGAAATTTCCAGAGCGGTGGAAAAAATAAAACCGTCTGAATTTATGATGAGAAAATTGAAAGGCGTTAGTAACTCTGTGTTCATTAATGATAGCTACAGCGCCAATCCGGATGGAGTAGTTGCCGCGTTGGATTCTTTAAACGAAGCATATCAAGACTGTAAAAAAATAATTGTTTTTCCGGGGATCATAGAGCTGGGAAGTGAATCAGAAAAAGTGCACAAAAGATTATTTGATAAAATTGACAAAATTTGCGATATTGCTTATATACTAAACACTGAATATCAAACGCCAAACGTCAAATATAAATGTAAGTTTGTTTTTGAAAAAGATTTTGGCAAAGTGGCTTCCATACTAAAAAAAGAGTTAGACGAAAACACCATTGTCCTTTTTGAAAGTCGCGGTGCCGGAGTAGTTATGAAAAAATTATTAAAATAAAATTATGTTTAAAAAATTTCAGCCAATCGCAGCATCACTTGCTCCGAATTATACATTTAAAGATATTAAAATCGCTTTTGAATACTTAATGCCGTGGAAGTGGAATAAACTGCAAAAAGGTAAAAAACCAAAAAAACTGGAAAAAAAGATTAGAAAATGTTTGGACTGTGAATGTGCGATAAGTTTTGATAGCGGCAGATCCGGGCTCTACACGATCTTGAAATGTCTTGGAATAAAAGACGGCGATGAAATAATTTTGCAAGCTTTTACCACAGTGGCTCTTCCCAATGTCATAATGTGGTGCGGGACAAAACCGGTTTTTGTTGATATAGAAAAACATACCTACAATATAGATCCAAGAAAAATAGAAGAAAAAATTACAGAAAGAACGAAAGCGATCATTGTTCAGCACACCTTTGGGAATCCGGCTCAAATGGATGAAATTATGGAAATTGCCCGAAAACATGATTTATATGTGATTGAAGATTGCGCGCATTCTCTGGGTGCGGAGTATAAAGGCAAAAAAACAGGAACATTCGGAGACGTGGCATTCTTTAGTTTTGGAAGAGATAAGATTGTTTCTAGTGTTGCAGGAGGAATGGTAGTGACAAACAACAAAGAGCTCGGCGGGAAAATAAAAGAAGAAAGAGATGAAATGCCGTATCCAAAAAAGTTCTTGATAATGAGGCAGCTTTTGCAGCCGATAATAACTTATAAAGCTCTTCACACATATTATCTTTTTAGTATTGGGAAAATAATTATGCATATCTCGGCAAAATTAGATTTTACTCCGAGAGCTTATTCAAAAGAGGAAAAGAGCAATGAACGACCGCCAGATTTTCCGGCAAAAATGTCTAACGCGTTGGCAAAGATAGCTCTTCATCAATTAAAGTTGGTAAATGAATTTAATGATCATAGGATGGATGTAGCAAAATTATATAAAGAAAAATTGAAAGACAGCAAAAATATAAATATTCCGAAATCGGATTCAAATGTGAAAAATATATATTTGTGGTACACGATACTGGTTAAAAATAAAAAAGAGTTTATTGAAAACGCAAAACAGGATCACATTATTTTGGGAGATTGGTTTCCACAGACAATAGGTCCGGCGGAAGTTGATCTGGAAAAAGCGGGATACGAAAAAGGCAGTTGTCCTATCGCGGAAGAAGTAAGCTCAAAATGTGTCAATTTGCCAACTCATCACAGAATAGACACTGAAGAGGTTGAGAAGGTTGTAAAAATAATAGAAATATCAAAATGATAGTTACAGAAATAACAGACAAAAAACAGTGGGAAGATTTTATGTCAACATGTAAAGAAACTTCATTTTTGCACTCGTGGAATTGGGGAGAATTTAATAAAATTACTGGCGAGAAGATTTGGCGACTTGGGGTTTTTGATAATGATAAATTAGAAGCTGCGGCGCTAGTTATAAAAGTAAAAGCAAGAAGAGGTTCATTTTTGTTTGTCCCCCATGGACCGATAATAAAAGTATCAAGTATCAAGTATCAAGTATCAAGTGTGGTAAATGAACTTGGAGATTTCTTGAAAAAGTTAGGTAGAGAAGAAAAAGTTGTTTTTGTCAGGGTCAGTCCGCCACTAGAAAAAAATGAAGAGAACTTGAAAGTCTTTGAAAAAGCGGGATTCAAAAATGCTCCGATCCACATGATGCATCCGGAGACAACTTGGCTTTTGGATATAACAAAAAGCGAAGATGAAATTTTGATGGGAATGAGGAAGACGCACAGAAATCTGATCAGACGGGCTAAAAAAGAAGGAGTTGAAATTATTCAAAACACCGACGAAGAATATATTAAAACATTTTACGATATCCACATGGAAACGGTTAAGCGTCACAAATTCGTGCCTTTTGCTTACGACTATATAAAAAATGAGATCGATGTATTAAAAAAAGACGATCAGATAAATATATTTTCCGCGAAATACGATGATAAAATAATTTCATCGGCAATAATTGTGTTTTATGGAGATCAGGCTTTTTATCATCACGGCTCTTCCAGATCAGAATATAATAAAATTCCGGCATCATACCTGGCTCTTTGGGAGGGGATATTGGAAGCTAAAAAAAGAGGAATAAAGACCTTTAATTTTTATGGAATTGTGGAAGACAAGCCAAAACATCCGTGGTATGGATTGTCCAGATTTAAAAAAGGGTTCGGCGGATATAAAAAAGAATTGTTGCATTGCCAAGATTTGCCTCTTAGTAAAAAATATTTAATTACTTATATCGTTGAAATGATAAGAAAGATTAAAAAGGGATATTGATAACAATTTTCAATGAATCAATTTTCAAACATTTGATTTCCCACCTGCCAGTAGGCAAGGTTAATCTTTGATTTTTGAGTTGTTTATGCTATATTTTGCTTATGACAATTATTGCAAAATGGTTTATTAGTGCGTTGTCACTTTTGGGAGCTGATTATTTGATCGAAGGTATCTCGATAGATAGTTTTTATATTGCGCTTGTCGTTGCGTTCTTTCTAGGATTGCTTAATGCAATAATACGACCGATCTTGGTGATATTGACACTTCCCGTAACGGTACTTACACTGGGACTTTTTATCTTTGTAATAAACGGAGCTATTTTTTGGTTTCTTTCAACCTTCATCCAAGACTTCAGAGTTGATGGATTGCTAGCCGGTATTGGAGGAGCGGTCGTTGTTTCTGTTTTTTCTTGGATCGGGAATAGATTTATTGTTGAGGATCGTTCGCACAATATAATCCATCATGGATAAGGAAACGGTTATTGTTACTCACAGTGGAAGTTTTCATACCGATGATGTTTTTGCTGTTGCCACTATAAAACTTTTTTTAGGAGATGTGCCATGTCGTATTGTTCGTACTCGTGATATGGAAATTATCAAAAAAGGTGATTTTGTAGTTGATGTGGGAAATGTATATGATTCTGAAAAGAATTGTTTTGATCATCATCAACAGGAAGGCGGTGCAGGCGCACGCGACAACGGAATTCCATATTCATCATTTGGTTTGGTTTGGAAAAAGTTTGGAGAAAAATTATGCGAGTCAAAAGAAGTGGCAAATATTATTGAAAAACGTTTGGTTTATCCGATTGATGCGTCAGATAATGGTGTGGAAACTTATATCAAAAGCTCAGAAGAGTTGACTCCATATACTGTACATAACATTATTGGAATATTCTATCCTACCCAAAAAGAAGAAGAGAAAGGACAAAATTTTGATACTGCATTTACGGAGGCGCTAGAAATTGCTCAGAAGATTCTCTCAAGAGAAATTCAACTTGCGCGCGATAAAAAAGACGGAGAAGTCTTTGTAGAGAAAGCATACGACGAGGCAGAAGATAAAAGAATCATTGTTATAGATGGACGATATCCATGGGAAACCGTATTGTCACATTATCCGGAACCTCTTTATGTGGTAAGTCCGGATTCGCAGGGTGATAACTTTTGGAAAGTAAAGGCGGTTCGTGAAGACCCTGAGGCATCATTCAAAAACAGAAAAGATCTGCCAAAGAGTTGGGCAGGTAAACGCAATGAAGAATTAGCAAAAGTTACCGGAGTGTCTGATGCTACTTTTTGTCATAATAAATGTTTTATCGCGGTAGCTGGATCAAAAGAAGGAGCTTTGAATCTCGCAAAACTTGCGATAAATAGTAAATAGTATTTTTATGTCTTTTGTAGATGAATTAAAAATTTATGCCAAAGCGGGCAAAGGTGGTGACGGAGTGGAGCGTTGGTTGCATGAGAAATATAAGGAGTTTGGAGGACCCAGCGGAGGAGACGGTGGACGCGGTGGTGGTGTCTATGTAAAAGCGGTGCGCGATGTGCATTTGCTTGCAAAGTATCGTCATCAAAAGAAGTTTCTTGCGCAGAACGGGGGGGATGGTGCAAAAGACAGTTTGCATGGTGCGGATGGGGAGGATCTGGAGATCTTGTTGCCGGTCGGTTCTGTTATTACTCACATAAAGACCGGAAAGAAAATATCACTCGACAACGAAAATGATCGTATTCTTATTCTCAAAGGAGGAAAGGGAGGGAGAGGCAATGAGTCTTTCAAGAATTCAACCAACCAACGACCGAAAGAAACAACGCCGGGCACACTCGGCGATGAGGGTGAATTTTATATCGAACTGGAACTTATTGCGGATGTTGGTTTGATTGGTTTCCCGAGCGCGGGAAAGACGAGCTTGCTCAATGTTCTTACTAACGCTAAAGGAAAAGTGGGTGCGTATCATTTTACAACACTTGAACCAAATCTTGGTGAATATTACGGATATGTATTGGCAGATGTGCCGGGGCTTATTGAAGGTGCAAGCGAAGGGAAGGGGCTTGGTCATAAATTCTTACGACACGTTAGACGAACAAAAAGGATTGTACACCTCGTCTCTTTTGAGAACGAGAATATAGTAGAAGCATACAATGCCATACGAAAAGAACTTGAAGAATTCGACAAAGAAATGTTGAAGAAGAAAGAGATCGTATTGCTTACCAAGACGGACATGGTCTCGCAAGAGCGTGTACAAGAAGCACTTAAAGAGATGAAGAAGATCGTCCCAGAGGTATATGCCATAACCCTCTATGATGATAGTTCTGTAAAGAACTTTACGGACAATCTTATAAAGGAGCTTCGAAAAAAATGAACCAAAAAAACATTTTTTCCAAAAACCACAAACTAATAACTAAAAACCAGTTTACTTTACGAAAAGCAAGTAAGGGTCTACAATGGGAGTATATAAAGGGTTTATTGGATCTAATAAAAATAATATATGGACAAAAAAATTACTTATTTGGTTGTGACGATCGTCGTTGCTATAATTGCAATCCTTGCATTCAATATATTTCTTAAGAAAGAAGTCGAGGAAGTTCCCGTGGTTGAAGATTCGCAAGTAGAAATAATTTCTATAAACAGTATTCTTACACCCGACCAAGCCGGAGGAGAAGAAGTGTTTATTGAGAAGGTGTTGCTCAAAACAGATGAAAACGGCGGTTTTGTCGTCGTACATCGTGTGGCCGAAGATGGCGCTCTCGGAGGTGTGATCGGTGTGTCAGAATATCTTACTCCGGGAGTGCACGACAATTTTGTAATAACGCTAGACGAAGGAGAGACGGTTGAAGTTGGTGAAAATGTTATTGTAATGCTTCATGGTGATAATGGAGATGGCGTGTTCAATCCAAAGGAGGACGGGGCGCTTGTTGATGGGGGAGGAAATGTGGTCATGATCTCCTTTACTATTTTGGATAATCTTGAAGAAGTTGAAGGGTTTGAAGCTAAACTGTAGTCTGGAATTAAGAATAATGAATCAAGAATCATGAAAAAACGCGCTTTGCGCGTTTTTTCGTATCAACATTCTAGTCGAGTTTTAGCTACAAAAGCGTATTTGGAACTATTTCCAAAAAGAGTATAATGTAATCCATATGAAAGAAGATTATACACCAACAATAGGGCTTGAAATACATGCGGAGCTTAACACAAACACGAAAATGTTTTGCAAGTGCAAGAACGATCCGCATCAAAAAAAACCGAATGTAAATATTTGCCCTGTATGTATGGCGCATCCTGGAACCTTGCCCGTTATCAACAAACAAGCGGTGAAGCATGTACTAAAAGTAGGAAAGGCGACCGGTGGAAAACTTGCGATGGACTTTACTGAGTTCGACAGAAAGAATTATTTTTATCCGGATATTCCAAAAGGATATCAGATAAGCCAGTATAAATATCCTCTTGTGTCGGGAGGGTCGCTTGTGGGAGTTGACGTTACAAGAATTCATCTCGAAGAGGATACTGCACGTTCACAACACGATGATGCGGGGCATAGCTTTGTTGATTTTAATCGCGGGGGGTTGCCTCTTATGGAGTTAGTGACTGAACCGGTTATTGATAGTGCAGAGATTGCAGGAAAATTTGCTCGTGAGCTACAACTTCTTTTGCGTTATCTTGGTGCGTCAGAGGCAAATATGGAAAAAGGGCAAATGCGTGTTGAGGCAAATATTTCGGTAAGTAAAACAAAAAAGTTTGGTACTAAGGTTGAGGTAAAAAACCTCAATTCATTTAAAAGCGTTGAACGTGCGATCGAGCATGAGATAGTACGACAGATCGAAGTGCTTGAAAGTGGTGGTGAGATCGTGCAAGAAACGCGCGGGTGGGATGAGAACAAGCAAGAGACATTTAGCCAACGCAAGAAAGAGAGTTCAGATGAATATCGATACTTCCCAGATCCGGATCTTCCGAAGCTTGTTATTAAAGAGATCGAGGATATGCAGGAAGATGTGTTGGAAAAGGAATTTCCTGAACTTCCGTGGGAAAAACGGGCACGATACAAAAAAGATTATGATCTTAAAGATGAAGACAATGATGCATTTGTACAAGATACAAAACTTGCGGGATTCTTTGAAGATATGGCGGAAAATCTCGATAATGATAAGGAACTTATAAAAACAGGAGTTAATTATCTTGCGTCAGATCTGGTATCACTTATCAAAGCAAAGGGATGGAAAGACGAAAACATTACGCCGGTATATTTTGCAGATATCATTAAACTTGTGAATGATAAAAAATTATCATCTCGCGGTGCCAAAGATCTCATTATTGTCACATACAACGAAGGAATGCTCTCAAATGATCCGGAAAAAGATGCGGAAGTAAAAGGGTTGTTGCAAAAAAGTGACGAGGGGGAACTCAAAAAAATTGTGGAAAAGATCCTAAAAGAACACGCAAGTGTCGTTGATGACTACAAAAACGGGAAAGAGTCCGCACTGCAATTTTTAGTAGGTCAGGGAATGAAAGCGACCAAAGGTTCCGCAAACCCACAAATACTGAAGAAACTTTTTGAGGAAGCCACAAAAGGATCTTGAGGACAGATTAATTTGTTTTGAGAAAACTCTATTTCGTTTGGTGTAGTTTTTATCACCATACGTCTTTTTGTCATTCCGAAACAAAGCGTTTAGCGGAGTGCTAGTCTGCGGACACTGCGGCCTGTTTGTCTAAGAGCGTAGCGATTAGTTACAAACAGCAGTGCAGCGAGGCAAAGCCGAGTCGTGAGGAATCCCTTAAACATTGGAAATTAAGAATTAACTATCTCAATATTCTGTAATATTACAGAATATTGTTTCTAATATAAAGAAGTATTCCACAGGCATATGCCGTGTGAAATATTTAATGGTGGTATTATTAAACAGATGTCATCAAGTATATATATACGAGGAAAAGAGTACCTCTCTTCAAAAGACGCTTGCGCTGTTAGTGGCTATTCAAAGAATGAATTAGACAAATTATGCCGGAACGGAAGCGTACGAACTCTATGGTTTAAAGACGGGTATTTTATTGAATCGCGATCACTTTTGGCGTATACCGCAAAAGGGTACCCGTTGGGAGTTTTAGGTGGGGGTTTCTTTATAAAAAGAAAGATCTTTTTTAAAAAATTTGGCGGACTATTGGCTGCGTTATTGATATTGATCTCTGTACTTATGCTTCCGATCATGCTTATAGAACAACCGCTTTCAAAGGATTCGTTGGGATATGCACCGTCAACGTACAATAGTACTCAGTATATATCAGACAAGACAGGTGCTGTGGCAAGTCTTGCAGAAATAAATAACACCGTTGCCGATTTGATCGAAAAAGGATTGTATGGAATATATAATGGTTGGAGCACATTCGTTAGGTAGCATATATCAATATTATAATGGAGTTTTCCGAAATTTTCGGGGGCATATTATTTGTTATTTGGTATAATGTAAGCATTACTCTAATATATATTTATTCATAATTATGAAAAAAACACGTGTTGCAATCAATGGGTTTGGTCGTATCGGTCGGGCATTCCTCAAACTCGCAAGCAAGCGAGAGGAAATAGAGATTGTCGCGATCAATGATCTTGGTGATATAGAGAATCTCGCATACTTACTAAAGTATGATACTGCATATGGAAAAAGCGATCTTGAAATATCGGTGGAAAAGCGTGATTGGAAAACAGTGTTTGTGGTGAATGGAAAAGATATTGAATTTGTGCAAGAGCGTGATCCTGCACAATTGCCGTGGGGAGAATTTGATATTGATATAGTGATAGAATCAACAGGATTTTTTACTGAATACTCAAAAGCAAAAGCACATCTTGATGCCGGTGCGAAAAGGGTGGTTATTTCAGCTCCTGCGAAAGGAGACCCTATAGAAGGAGTTGAGTCCGCCATGGTTCTTATGGGAATTAATGAGGATAAACTCAAAACGTGCCAGATCTCTTCCAACGCATCATGTACTACAAATGCATCAAGTCCTGTTATTCAGATATTACATGAAACTATCGGTATTGAAAAAGCATTTTTGACCACGGTGCATGGGTACACATCAACACAAAAGTTGGTTGATTCACCGGATAGCAAGGATTGGCGAAAGGGTCGTGCCGGTGCGCAAAATATCATTCCGTCAACTACCGGTGCGGCAAAAGCGGTAACAAAAGTTATTACGGATCTTGAAGGTGTATTTGACGGTATTGCATTGCGAGTTCCTGTGCTAACAGGATCTGTCGCGGATATTACTTTTGTTACAAAAAGAGATACAAGTGTTGAAGAAGTAAATGACATGTTGAAAAATGCCGCAAATGAGGAAAAATGGAAAGGCATATTTACAACAACCGAAGAAAAAATAGTATCGTCAGATATTGTGGGGACTACATTTGCGGCAACTGTGGATCTTGATTTTACCAGAGTAACCGGAGGAAATTTGGTAAAAGTATTGTCGTGGTATGATAACGAAATAGGGTACACAAATGCGTTAATAGAACATGTTATTGTGATGGGGAAACACATTTAAGTTGTGATTTTTATCATATCAAAATTTATGTAGGAACCGATCATGCCGGATTTGAATTGAAAGAGGTGCGCTGAGATGATTATCCCGAATATGTTGCATCGGTTGCTGAAGAGGTTTCCGCAAACCCTAAAACAACAAAAGGTATTATACTTAGTGGTTCAAGGACAAAAGAATTGCGAAAATTAAAAAAGAAGTAAAATATTTACGTAAAATACATAAAAGAGTTATAATGAATGTAGACAGCGTAATATTTTTAAAATGATCTCGCGGTTAATTAAATATTAGATCGTTTTAGAATACGAATTCAGTTTTTGTAATTTAAAGTTATTATTTACTTGGTAATAAAATAAAAATATGAACATAGCAAAATATATTGATCATACAAATATTAAAAAAGAAGCAACTTCAAAGGATATAATAAAAACATGTGCGGAAGCTAAAAAATACGGCTTTAGGGGGGTTTGTATCAATCCCAAGTGGGTAAAACTGGTCAGTAAAGAATTAGAGGGTACGGACATCAAGACCGTTGTCCTCATTGATCCTCCAATGGGGCTTAGTTCTCACGCGCAAAGGATGAAATGGTGTCAAAAAGCGAAAAAAGACGGGGCTGATGATCTGGATATTGTAATGAATATTATAGACTTAAAGTATGAAAGATACGGAAAAGTTTTGAAAGATCTAAAACCGGTTTGTAAAATGCAGCCAACAAAAGTTATCATCGGTTCCGGTTTTTTGACCGACGATGAAGTAAAAAAAGCTTCCGAAATTGTAAAAAAAGCGGGAGCATTTTGTGTCAAAACAGCCACCTCAAAAGATCCCTTGGAAGAAAGAGAAATTGACGAAAAAGTCAGACATCTTAAGATCATGCGCAAAGCCGCTCCCGGTCTTTTAGTAAAAGCTTCCGGTAATATCAAGAACAAAAAAGAAGTTGAAAAAGCGATCAAAGCCGGAGCTAATATTGTCGGTACAAGTTCAGGTGTAAAAATAGTAAAAGGATAAACATTCTAAGTTTTTAAACAGGCTCTGGATTTACTCGCGAGGGAACTGAGTAATATATGAACTATTTACATAGCGATAAAATAAAAGAACTTGAGGTTAAGTCCGATGAGATCCGCAAGCTGATGACTGGTAATCTCTTTGCAGTGGAGCAAGAGTGTACGACCTGCTCACTTGGGGTGGTTGACTTTCTTACTCTTCTTTATTTTCATGTATTAAAACATGACCCTAAAGATCCCGAGTGGAAAGAACGCGACCGCCTTATTCTTTCCAGCGATCATATTTGTCTCGCGCTTTATGCCACCATGGCACATGCCGGGTATTTCCCCGTTGAAAAATTAAAGACTCTCCGTAAATTCGGGTCGCGACCGCAAGATTATCCGACACGTGCATTTTTGCCCGGCATTAAAAAAAATTCAGGTTTGCTTGGGTCGTTATCTCAGGCGGTAGGAATGACCATTGCTGACAGAATGGATCACAAACGTTCACGGGATAAATTTTTCTACTGTCTTTTGGGCGATAAGGAATTGCAAGAAGATCAGAATTGGGAAGCGATATCTTTGGCTGGCAGAGAGCAATTGCATAATCTCGTTGCCATTATAGGCAGGAACAATATCCAAACCGGTGGTTTAAAAGAAAACACAATACCGTTTGAACCGGTTGTCGATAAATTTGAGGAATTCAACTGGCACGTGCTTAATGCAAGTATTAACGATTTTGATGATATGGATAATGCGATAGGACAAGCACAATCTGTGTTTGCCAAACCGACAGTTATTTTTGTGCAATAAATTAAAGACGAGTATGAGCAAAGAAATATATTTAAATCCAAAAATATTTTCAAACACGGAAGAGACCGAGCAACTTTCGATCCATCAGGGTTTTGACGAAGGATTGTTAATAGCGGGTGATAACGATGAAAGAGTTGTTGCTCTTTGTTCAGATCCTACCAGATCAGAAAAAGTGAGTTTATTTGCAAAAGAATATCCTGGGCGATTTTTTAAGAATGATCTTGCGGAAGAGTCGATGTTTTCAGTTGCTCTTGGAATGGCGACGATGGGCAAGATCCCGTTTGTTTTACTTCCTAAGTTATTTTCTCCAGGAAAAAATTGCGAGCAGATCAAAGCGGCGATGTATTGCAACAATGTGCCGGTAAAAATTATCGGATCACATTCAGGAGTGTTTGCCGGATCGTATAAAGGAACACTCCAAACGATAGAAGATATTGCATTGATACGCAGTATGTCACAAATGACAATACTTGCTCCGTGTGATGCGATCGAAGCGCAAAAGGCGACAGTATATGCGGCACAAATTGATGGTCCGGTATATATAAGATTTCCACAAGAAGAAACTTCAATTATTACAACAGACGAGACTCCATTCGAAATAGGAAAAGCGGAAGTGTTCTTCCGTCCCGACGGAGATGTCGATGTGGGGGTCATCGCATCCGGTCATCTTGTTTATAATGCTATTCGTGCAGCCAAAGACCTTGATGATGAAGGTGTGCGAGTGCGTGTTTTGAATTTATCAACCATCAAACCGATGGATATTGATGCTGTGGTAAAACTTGGTACACAAACCGGTAAAATTGTTATAATAGAAGAGTGTCAAACGGTTGGAGGAGTAGGAAGTGCTGTGGCGGAGGTATTGGCACAGATCGCGCCCGCCAAGATGCGATTTATCGGCGCGTGCGATATGTCCGGAATTTCTGACGGACGTATGCCTCACCCGGGAATAGATATTGAAAATATTAAAAATACAATTAGAGAATTATATGTTCAATAGAAAAAAAGTAAAAAAGTTCAGTATTGCTATTTTAATTGCAGGTGGAATATTCGCTTTTTTTCAATTTGCATTCGCGCAAGATACTACTGAGGGTGCTTATGAAACAGATTCAACTTCCGGCTCTGATACTACAGAAATACCACCTCCTCCGGGGAGTGTTGAGGTTCTCCGGGAGGGAGATATTACATTTGTATTGTTTGATGCCGGTGAGTATTATTCGGATGTGTATGCCTATCATGTTTATCGTCGATGTGGGGATTCGACATGGTGGTCTCTAAATAAGGTTATGGTAAGTGATTGTAGCGGCTCTACTTGTTCGTATCCGGTGTTCGATAAACCGGATACAGACACGTGTGAATATGCTGTTTCTATCATCAATTCTGCCGGTATTGAAGGAGATAAAAGCCCCGGCGAAAGACCTGTCGTCTCGGATACTTCAGAAGATACGACCACAACAAATACTGATGGCACAGGTGGTGCAGATGATACTTCCGACATTACTACAGACATCACAACAGAAGAAGATCCAAAAGATACAACCTCTGATGATATCATATACCAGGAAGTTTCAGGAAAGCATATCATTTATTTAAGTGTTGACTATGCCGATCAAGTTGAGTGGACAATGTTCCCTGGTGGTTCAGAGACGGAAACATATCTTGGTGCTGCCGTGTTCAACAAAGAACGCGGTCTTTGGGAATACATGTGGGATACAACAAAGGTTCCAAATGGAGATTATGTCCTTGTTCCGAAGATCATTTCAACTACCGGTTCGAAATATAAAGATACCCCAACTTATGTACGAGTAAAAAATGATGTTGTTGTCAACGAAACAACAACAAAAGAAGAAGATACTCTTATCAGTATCATCGAAGCGGCGGCGGAAGAACTTGATAAAGTAGTCGAAGAAAGTGGCGGTGAAGAAGAGGTCGCAAAAGAGGACGTGGTCAAGGTGCTGTCACCGTATATTGATAAAATTCAGGAATATATAGATGAAAAAGGAGAGGAGGCGGTTAAGCGAGAGGTCCTCGCAGAGAGCGAGAAAGCAGAGGAGGAATTACGAGTTTTGTTGAATATAGAATCGAGCAAGTTGCTTTATTCACTTGATGGGGATGAAGAAGAATTCAAGCGTTTTGAGAATAAAGTGATCATCGCAGCACAAAAATCTATAGAAGAAGTTGGTCTCATTGCGAAAGAATTTGGAATAGAGCTTGATGATGATGATCTGGAAGAGCTTGAAAAGGAGGTTGCAATACGACTTGAAGAGCTCAAAGAGGTCATTCAAGAGAGAAAGGCTGTGTTAAAAGATCGAGTTGGAGACAAGGTGTTTGAAGATACCGACGAGGACGGTATTTCAAATTACGATGAAGTAAATATTTACAAGACAAATCCTTTCTCGGCAGATACTGACAACGATGGATTTTTTGATGGCGCTGAAATACTGGGAGGATTTGACCCTCTCAATGCTAAGGTAGAAGCCATTGTCGAATATGAACAACCTCGCTTTGATGGATTTCTTGAAGAGGATATCTTTACTGTAGACCATGTGGCTGTTTCGGAAATAGGGGTTGCAGATGATGGAAAAGAGGACGCAAAGAAGATAACACTTAAAGGTACGGCACCGGCAAATAGTTTTGTGACGGTGTATATATATAGCACACCGATCATTGTATTGATAAAGACCGATGAGACGGGTAATTGGATATATGAGCTCGACAAAGAACTTGAGGATGGGAATCATGAAGTATATGTTGCGATCACAGATAACGCCGGACAGATATATGCAAAAAGCAAACCTCTCCCATTTGTAAAAGAGGCCATCGCTATAACAATTGATCACGACGCACTTTTTGGTGGAAATGATGCAGAACCGAGCGTGTTCAGAGGGAAATACTTATATATCATTATTCTTCTGATCGTTGCAATTATCGGCTGGGTGCTTATCCGTACAGGTTCGTCTTATAGTGAGTATAACGAAACATAAAAATTATTTTGAATTTGTAAAATATAAAGCGTAAAAGTGTATTATTAATGGTTATTAAATATATGATTTATGGGGATTAAAGCAAAAATATTATTTTCAGTATTGATCACGAGTATTGCGGCAGGTGCGATAGCACTAACCTTTTTTGCATTGAGTGCGGAGGGGAGTACGCCGACATATCCATTTACATTTCCTTCTTCCGGCTATGAATGCAGTACATATGAGCAGTGTTATGATTATTGTGCAAATACTGTACCGGGTAGCGGGTTAGGTGACGGTTCTACTTGCGATGACTTCTTCCCGGGAGCAATTGACGATGATCCTGCAACAGATGGTGACTCTGGAGGGACAGGAGAGTCCTGCGGAG
>JAGLOS010000008.1 GCA_023137615.1 Minisyncoccota bacterium
TTGTGATCGCGCTGATAGTGTTTCCCGACAATTCTACAAGATAGATAACCTTTTCCGCCGTCGACATTATTTCAAACCGACTTCCCGTTACACGAAATTTGCTCGATTGCAGATCCGCAGTAGTACGCTCAAAATATATCTTGATGAGCTTTTCCATAAATTCTCTGCGGTCCATTCTATCTCCCACAGCAAGCTTCAAATTTTGTTTTAAATATTCTTCAGGAGAACCCAAACCATAAATACACGACACCGACGCGACAATAATTACATCTTTACGAGAAAGAAGCGCTTGTGTAGACGCATGCCGTAGCCTTTCGATCTCCACATTTATCGACATATCTTTTTCTATAAAAGTATCCGTAGCCGACATATACGCTTCCGGCTGGTAGTAGTCATAATACGAAACAAAATAATGCACTTCATTATCAGGAAAAAACTCTTTATATTCCTGCGCCAATTGCGCTGCCAGCGTCTTGTTATGCGCAATAACAAGCGTCGGCTTGCTCACCTTCTCAATAATATTCGCCGCCGTATAGGTCTTGCCCGACCCGGTAATCCCCAAAAGCGTCTGACTTTGCATGCCGGATTCAATCCCCTTGATCAATTTCTCAATCGCCTGCGGCTGATCCCCTGCGGGGTTGTAATCACTTTTGAGTGTTAGTTTCATAACAAAAATACTATATCATAAAAATTGTACAATGTTCTGTTTTTGGTACAATGGCTAATATACAGTTTGCATAGGAATTAGTTAAACAAGCTTAACACAGAGAATTAACTACCCCACCGCAAGCAATGAGGAATCCTATTGATTAAAAGGACTGAGAAAGGCAAAATTGTTCTAATTAAAATTATCGTTACAGACAGCAATTTTTATCATGGTTGATTTTATTAACCATGAACTAGTATATCGCTTTTATGACGTTGGCTATATTAGACCCGACAATTTCAACTTCATCAAACAAAAGGATGCTGGTATCTCTATTTAGTTTATTTTGTATTAAAGAAAGCTCGCTCGAAAGTTTTGATAGTCTTGAAGAAATAGAATCATCAACATAGTACTTTGCTAAACAAGTTTGTTTTTCATCTTCTGCCAACCATGTTTCTCGTTCAATTTCATACTGGATACTCTCTTTAAGATTATCTAAGGCAACTCGTTGTATTGCAAATCCACCCCTAGCTTCAAGAACTCTCGTAATTTCTATATCCCCCTCACTTTGAACCTGTTCAACTCTAGAATTATAGATACCATTACAAATTTTAATACCCTTATCATATATAATATACTTATCTTCATACATTTTTTGTCCTTTGGAAATATATTCTTGATAAGAAGTAATTTTGTTTTTAACCTGTTCAAAATACAAATTCTTTATATAGTCTAGTTCTTCCTGTTTTTTCTGTTCCTCCGCAAGTTTTTGCATATCAAGAATCTTCTGCTTATGTACTTCTTCGGCAGCTTCAATTCTTTCTATTTCTTCTTCAGCAGCTTTTTCCTCTGCAAGTTTTTTGGCAATTTCTATTACAAGTTTTTGTTCAGCTATCTTTCTTTCTTCTTTTCTCCGTTTTTCCTGTTCTTCCTTACTTCTTTGTTGTTCTACAATTTTTTCATTTGTAATAATTTCTTGAGATGTGGTTGCTATCCTTTCCTGATTTTGTTTTTTTGTTTGCTTAACATCTTGTTTTTTAGGTGAGTAAACTTTATTTCTCACCTTTTCAAATAACTCTTTATAATTCTCAGGGCTACTGGAAGCCATTTTTTCTAAAGTTGCAATATCATCTTCAAAACTCAGTGTTCCTCTTATCTCTGAAGATAAATAATATTTTTTTACTTTTTCAGTATTTTCAGAGTATCTTTCCAATATCTTTTTTATCTTGTCATATCTTCCTTTTTCAACCATTACTTCTGCTTCTGCCAACCGTTCATTTGCATATTCTAATCTTTTCGCAACTTCTTTCTCTTCGTTGAATGTAAAAGTAATACTTATATTTTCAGCAAAAATATCTAGAAAATAAAAAAAGTTCGTTGGAACCAAACCAGCCAAACTTGCTGCAAAAAGTTGTAATGGAAATAAAAGAGAGATAATAAACAGTAAAATTTTTTTATTCATGGATATATTTAAATATAATCACACCTTACCATAATCAAAAATTCTTTCAATGACTACGGTTAAACGTGGTATAATTCTTTTCTTTGTTTCCATCAAGAATTGATTGACGGATATCATCAACGAGTTTTATGGTGAAATGAAGATTATGAATTGACGCTAATGTACTTGCTAGCATTTCTTTGGCACGGAAAAGGTGTGCGAGATACACTATTCACTACTTTCAGTCACTTCTAGTTTAAGCTATCACATCAGCCAAAAAATCCTGAGGTTTATCTCCGTCACCTACTACCTTTGCTGACACCAGATACAAGAGGCCGCTCGAGATTCCAACAACAAGACAACAGATTCTTTCAGGATCCTTATTGCTCATATATACCCCTTGTTCTTCTTCCAACAATACCCTAAGGTCTTGAGGTTCAACACCAAACCTTTGTACAATAGTATCTTTAATTTGTGTTTCATATTGACTGGCCAATGCGTGTAAATCTTTGGGAATATTCATAGTGAACATTGTACATCAGATCAAGCACCTTGAACAACTTTACAGTTTGAAATAATGCTTTCATGAGAATTCTCACCCGATGTATCTTTGGGGGCAAGATTTTCTGTAATAGGACATGTTTCCTTTGAACCTAGTTATTAGAATTTTTAAATTTTTCTACTTCTTTTCGGATAATATCGTCAGTAAACGCATCTAGATTGTGGATAAAATTTCCAAGAAATGCTTTGGTTTTTTCTGAATCCCCTGCATCGTTTACCATATTAAATTCTGTAAGTCTGTTTTCAGGTATCTGCTTAATAATCTCTGCCGCTAAGCTTCGCATAGTCATATATACAAGTTTCTGCATCGTCTCAATCTGTAAAACCTCCGGCAAATGTCCTAAATCAATCTCCTTGCTCAATCTCTTTTTTAAATCTGTAGGATTCATACATTTATTAAATTAGAGTAAATAATACCCCCCTATACTTTAACAAAAAAATACCATAACTAATACTAGTTGTACAGTTAATCTTGTCGAGAAAAGAGACAAGATAGTTAATAAAGAAAGACTGATGATCAAGGGGTCAGGGGTCTTTATTGGTTCCCATAATACCTCCCCAAAAACTCCTTTTTAAACTCCTCAAAATTTTCATCAAGAATTGATCGGCGAATGTCGTCAACAAGTTTTATGGTGAAATGAAGATTGTGAATTGAAGCAAGTGTACTCGCCAGCATTTCTTTGGCGCGGAAGAGGTGTGAAAGATATGCTTTTGTATAATTTTGGCAGGTGTAGCAGGTACAGTCGGAATCTATCGGTGTGAAGTCGTTTACATATTTTGCGTTCAGGACGTTGATACGTCCGTTTTTGGTGTGGATCGTGCCGTTGCGTGCCATGCGGGTCGGAGCAACGCAATCAAAAAGATCTACACCATTCTCAATACCGCCAAAAAAGTCAATCGGCTCCCCTATGCCGAGCAGATGTCGTGGTTTGTCCTCGGGAAGTATGCTGTTTACCCAGCCGACGGCTGTGTGCATGTCTTCTTTGTCAAAAGAGCCACCAATTCCAAAACCGTCAAAATCCATTTCCGAAATAATTCGCGCGGATTCTTTGCGCAGATCTTCATGTCGCCCGCCTTGAACGATACCTAAAAGCGCGCGTTTCTCGCCATTTTCTTTTAATAATTCTCTGTGGCGTGCCAGACTACGCTTTGCCCACCGATGAGTCCTCCCCATCGCCTCTTTTTGATATTCATAACTCGCCTGCGGAGATGTACATTCGTCAAACGCAAATATCATGTCTGCACCAATATTATGCTGGATCTCCATGGAACGCTCCGGAGTAAAATGATGTTTAGATCCATCAATATGAGATTTGAAAGTAACGCCATCCTCGGTAACCTTAGCAAGCGCAGAAAGAACCTCCTCCCCTTTTTCTTGTTTTGCAATTCTGCCGTCTTCTCCTTTGGCAATCTTGCTGACATGCTCTCCAAAAGCGGCGCCTAAAGAGAACGCCTGAAACCCGCCCGAATCTGTCATGGTCGGACCGTTCCAATTCATAAACTTATGCAACTTCCCCGCTTTTTTCAGAATTTCTTCACCCGGCTGTAAATAAAGGTGATAAGTATTAGCAAGCACGACCTGCGCGCCAGTGTCCGCCACTTGCTCCATTGTCATCGCTTTTACGGTTGCTTTTGTTCCCACTGTTACAAACGCCGGAGTTTGAATATCACCATGTGGTGTACTCAAAACCCCCGCTCTCCCAAGACGGTCATTTATTTTCTTATTTATTGTAAATTTGATTGACGACATTCACTGAATACTACCATAAGTGTTCGTTTGATGTTATTTTAACCGTCCGCGGAATTTTTCCGCTTTGAGGATTTTTTCCAGCGCTATGGAATATGCCACACTGCGCATATCTTCTTCTTTGTCCAGTTTATTATATTTTTCCAAGAGCAGAGAAAGAGCTTCAATGATACGCGATTCCAACTCTTTATAAACTTTTTCTTTTGACCAGTAATTATTTGAAGTATTTTGCACCCATTCAAAATAACTCACTATAACTCCTCCGGCATTTGCTAATACATCCGGTATGACAGTAATGCCTTTTTTGCGCAATATTGTATCCGCGTTCGGAGCCACCGGTTCATTTGCCATTTCCAAAATTATTTTCGCTTTTATATTCCCAGCATTATCCGCCATAATTTGATGAGAAAGAGCCGCCGGTATCAAGACATCACAATCAAGTTCCAACATTTCTTTATTGGTTAGCTTATTTACTTTTTTAACGTTGGGAATAACTCCATTTTCCGTTTGCATTGAAAAGATCTCTTTTATATCGAGACCTTCTTTTTTATAAATAGCTCCGTTGACGTCACTAATTGCAAGGATCTTAAACCCATCATCATGCAAGATACGTGCGATGTTTGACCCGACATTTCCAAATCCTTGAATGACAACGCTTGTATCTTTCGGTTCTTTCTTGATGGTTTCCAGATATTTATTTAAAACATAAGACCCTCCCAAAGCAGTCGCTTCTGTTCTACCAAGCGAGCCACCAAGCAGGATCGGTTTACCTGTAACCACACCGGGAACAAATTCCCCCTTTATTTTTGAATATTCGTCCACCATATACCCCATTATTTTTTCATCGGTGTTTACGTCCGGTGCCGGAATATCTACTCTCTCTCCTATAAAAGGATGGGCTTCTCTTATAAAACCTCTGGATAGACGCTCCAATTCCTTGCCTGAAAGCTCTCGCACATCAACCTCGATACCTCCTTTTGCCCCGCCGAATGGAATTCCCACTAACGCGCTTTTAAGCGCCATTAAAAAAGCGAGGGTTTTTACTTCTTCCAAATTTACTTCCGGATGAAAACGAAGTCCGCCTTTTGTGGGTCCCAATGCGTCGTTGTATTGCACGCGATATCCATTGAAGATTTTCACTTTCCCGGAATCCATGATAACCGGTATTGTGAAAGTAAATACTCTCCTTGGGCGCCGGAGTAATTCCAGTTCCGAGTCTGCAAAACTCATGCTTTCTATCAGAGAACCAAGACGCGTATTGCAATCTATACAAATATTTTTATCCTTCTTTGAGGAGTTCGAAGATGTATTTTTCATAAAAAGAGAAACTTCCGTTAGACGAATAATTACAAGAGTCCGTACATTTTAACATATGCAAGCGCTCCGTAAAGACCCATTTCATCGCCAAATTCCGCGGGTTTCAATACAGGTTGTCCGTTTGGAAAAACTTTGGAGATATTTTCTCTGTATCTTTTTTCAAGATACGCAAAATCAATACTCTTCATGATAGATCCTCCAACGGTAATTATCGCGGGAGACCACAGCATTGTCACATTATGCAGACCCATAGCAAGAAAATCCGCGCGCGTTTGCCAAAATACTTCATCGTGTATATCTTTTGGGTTAACTCCTTTGTTTCTTTCAATACCCATACCGGAAATATAATCAGTGAGATAACCTTTTTCACTCCAACCGTTGCAAAGTGCATTTCCGGCATCGATGATCTGCCAGCCGGGTTCAAAACCAAACGTATTATCATCAATTTTTCCATCAACTATTATAGCACCTCCAACACCCGTGCTCACTGTGACATATACGGAGATCTTATATCCTTGCGCCGGACCAAAATGAGATTGTGCCAAGCCGCCCATCATCGTATCGTTAGCCATATGTACCGGACAGCCAAGCACTTCCCCGATATCTTGTTTTATGGGTTTTCCCAACCAATCTTTGATCTGCATACCGCCGCCGGTCAATTTTGATCCGTCGTTGCTAAAAGAAGCAGCAATGCTACCTATTGCCGCAACAATATCTATATCTCCCGCAAGTTCTTTTTTGATGGAAGCAAGTGTGTTGATACCTTCTTCGTATTTAGTTGGTGTTGGAACAATTCGCGGCTCCTCAAAGCTTTTTCCGTCCCGAGATAACGCAATACGAGTTTTTGTCCCTCCTATATCAAAAAGTAAATACATATGAAGTTGATATTTAGTGTGCGGTATTTATTACTATAATACTATATTTAACCCCTGTTAACAGGATTACAGTCATCACAGAGACCCAGCTCCTCGAGCTTGTCCAAATATTTTATCATGGTTGTAACAAATTCCGCATGACTCCACGTAAGCGGCATGGCGGAAATCGGCTCTCCGTTGTAAGGGTTAAATTGCTCAGCAAGAAGACCTGACGGGATAACCCGTTTTGTGACCCACTGTATTAGATCTGTCGCCTTTTTGAGATCGTCTTTGTTTTTTGCTTTTGCTATATAATATTGCGCCATCCACAATGTTGTAATGATCCACGGGTTACCCGGAACATTCACATCGGCTTTTATTCTAAAATATTTATCCCCTTCATATCGAGCATATCCACCAAGGGGTGTTTTGCATAAAAGTTTTTTCTGCACAATGTCTGCAAAACGAATAATGCGTTCATCATCCACGTCAAAAACATTTAATGATACAAGACCGTAGAAACTGCTTATATCCAAAGTCTTGTCAATACCGCCTTCTTTTTCGGTATTTAACATTTTATAAAAGTATCCTTCTTCTTCGTCCCATAAATGCACACCTATTGCGGATCTTATTTCTTCTGCCGCCTGCTCGTATCGTCTTGAACTGCCTCCTTTACCAAGCACCCGCGCAAAATTACTCGCCGCTGTAAGACCTGCGACCACTGTTGCGGCAGTATACGTCGAGATACCATACTTTTCTTCCCAAGGGTCATAGCTAGGTTTTGGCAATCCCGTGTTTTCGTCTCGATATTCCACCATAAATTCAGCAGCGCGTTTGATGAGAGAATTATAAATACTCTCGATGTATTCAAGGTCTTTAGACAATTCATAATGATTCCATAACGCATAGATCACCAAAGCTGTTTCGTCTTCCTGAATAGGAAGCGTTACTTTACCGTCTTTGATCCATGGATGCCAAGAACTTCCCAGTGAACCGTCCGGACGATATTTATGCATTAGATAACCATCGTCCGTTATAGTATCATTGCAAAAACTAAAATAACGTTTGGAAATATTTGTATTCCCGGCAAGGTCCAAAGCATACGCACAGAGAGCGCCGTCTCTTGGCCAACTGTAACCGTACGAATCTTTTCCAAACATCATCATCTGGGAATCACCCGAAGCCAATATTGCCCCATTATTATCGGTATGTGCGCGTATAATAAACAATGATTTTTTGAACAAAGAAATACTTGCATCATCGAGTTGTTCAAAAATATATTCGTGTTTGTTTACCCAAGCGCGCCAAAAGTCCCGTGTTGTATGCATCATATATTCCGGCAATTTTTCGAGGACGGAATCATCCAGCTCTTGAGCTTCTTTTATTGACTTTGCCACAGTTATCCAGTAATAAATGTTCTTTTCTTCGTGGGGTTCAAGGGACATATGAAAACCAATGACCGAATCCGTCGGACCGTGTTCTATCGGATTTTTGGGCAATACCCCATTCTTTGCAGAAGTATAAGAACCCTCCCTGCCTTCTATATTGAAAAGTCCTGTTGTGTAATCGTCAAAACTGCGATTGTTGATCCTTCCATTTATCAAAAAAACTCGCCTTCCGTTATAATGAATGATCGTGTGTCGTATGGGATCAAAATAAGCGGTATCACCGCGACGAGATTCATATATTTCGAATTCTTGTCCAAAAAAGAGCTTCACATCTTTTTGTTTGTCTTCAGTATTTTTTACGGTTACTTTCCTTAAAAAAATATTTTTTTCATTGTAAACAGTATCGGACAAAAAGATCTCAAGACCAAGTTGACTATTTTTGGCAACAGTACTTCCAATAGGCGCTTCATCCTCCGACTGAACTGTAATATCCCAATTCTCGTCAAACCAACTTATCTTGTCATTCGCCCACACTCCGATACGATGCTTATGTCTTCCTCCCACATGATTCTCTGAACCGACATATGGAAAATAGAAATCACGCACCTGCGCTCTTTCATCAAAGCAAACGAGTATATTTCCATTACCAAGTACAAGAAAACGTGACATATATTAAGTATATAGCATTAAGTACCCAGTATGAAGTGGATTTCTCCACAAAAAAATTCAAAAAACGAAAACATGCTGAATGTATTTTTTACTAAATACATTATACTGTCTCCCGGCTACTTATTTGTACTTCTTCAAAGCATCATCGACCTTTTTTGCTGCAGTTTTTTGTGTCTTTGCTTTTTTGAGATCTTTGGCACACACAGGTTCACACAATACGACTTCAACCCATATGGCGAAATGGTTTAATTCTCCTTTTGCGTGATATGCAAATTGTTCTTTGTTCATAGAAAGAAGCTCCTTGTGAAGATCAAAAAGATCTTTCAAAATAGCCCCATCGTTTGTCCAAAACCTTTTTTCTTCCGGAGCCACTTTTGGTCTTGCTTTTGTCTTTAGTTTGACTTTTTTTACAGAAGGTTTTTTCTCCGTTCTTTTTTTGATCTTCTTTTTTGTTGAAACTTTTTTTGCAACAGTTTTCTTTGCTTTCTTTTTTGCAGGTGCTTTTTTTGTGGTCTTTTTCGCTACTTTTACTGTTTTTTTCGCTCGCTTTTTCACCGGCACTTTTTTAGTGACTTTCTTTTTTGCCGCTTTCTTTGCAGGTGTTTTCTTTGTATTTTTTGTTGTTGCTTTCTTCTTTGTTGTCATGATATATACTTGATAAAAATTATTCCCCTAATAAAATAAGTAAAAAATATTCTGAAGCTAAGTAATAGAAAGTTTGATCTTCCGTACTCTGTTTGTTTTTTGAGACTTCTCTTTTTTTGCTTTTTCAATACGTAATTTAAGATCACTCATGGCGTTCATAAAACTGATAAACGCCTCATATGGAGAGTCATAAGGACTAAAATATTTGTGAACGTCTCCGTCATTAAAATATTTGGTGCACATGTAATAAAAATGGTCGGAAGTCTGCATTCGCCGCCAATCTTCTATAATAGAACTGTCTTCCGTCGCAAGCACTTCTTTTTCCAAATTATAAAGTTTTTGGATAGCATCGTGTTGAATATCATTTGAAAGCCATGCGGAAAGATCACGTTCCATGTCCGCCCAAGACACGAAATGCGACATCTCAAGTTCTCCCACTGTATTATATTTCTCAAGGGCTTCACTTGGTGTTACAAAATCATTGTCCGGATGCTTGAGAAGTTCCGCAGGAAGCGCTTTTAGAAAGTTAAAGATACCAGTGTCTTCCCACTGATGCTCGCCAAACGTTTCGTAATCCATGAATAAATTCACTACGTTTCCATTGCCGTTTACGGCATTTACCCAGTTGGAAAACTTAGGGGCTGTCAAAGGATGTTCTCCCCATCCTTTGTTTGAAAAACGAAAAGCAATGTCATCCGAAAGTTTGTAATTCTTCAGCATCAGTTTTATTTTTTTTGTTCCGGGAGTGCTATATAAAAAATTCGGACTCCTCCATCCCAAAATATCGTCCCATCCCTCAGCGAGAATACCTTTATAACCCATCTGCTCAACTTCCCATGCCAGATCGTTGTTATAAATGAGTTCCGTGTTGCGAAATATCTCCGGGGTTACGTTGAATATCTTTTTTATTTTTCTTTTATGTCGTTCTACTTGTTTTTTAAATTCTTCCCGAGAATACAAAAATGACAACGAATGATAATATGTTTCACTTAAGACCTCCACTTGTCCGGTGTCGACAAGCTCTTGGAACGATAGAAGTGTCTCCGGACTAAACTCTTCAAGCTGGTCCAAAAATACTCCCGAAAACGAAAAACTTATTTTAAATTCCGGATGTTTTTTCAAAAGGTCAAGAAGTAATTTGTTTGTGGGAAGATATGATTTACCGGCAACTTTTAAAAGTACTTTTTCGTTGTTCAGATCGCAATCTGAACGGTCATTGAAATACTCATTGCCCTTACCAATATCAAAGATCCGATATTTTTTTATCCGGTATGGTTGATGCACTTGAAAATAAAAACAAACTGAAGCCATATTAATTATCCGGTTTTAGATCCGACAGATCTGATAACCTTATTATATAGACTAACACACTTTTTTGCTGGTACCTCCCACGTAAGACGTTTTGCTTCCGAAAGAGCATTTTTTGCGAGAGTATTTTGTAATGATCCATGTTTAAGGACATTGATTATCTGATTTGTCATTTCATCAATATCCCAAAAATCCGTCTTCAATGCATCTACCATAACTTCTGAAATACCTGATTGTTTTGAAATTATTGCGGGCGTTCCCTGCAACGCCGCTTCAAGCGGCACCAAACCGAACGGTTCTGACACTGACGGCATCACAAAAAGATCTGCTGTCTTGAACATTCGCGTTGCTTCATCGCCAAACATCGCTCCGGTAAAGATAACCTTGTCTGAGATACCCATTGATGCGGCTTGGTCGATCATTTGTCTATGCATGTCGCCGGAGCCGACAACTACAAACAAAACTTTGCCATCGTAAAGATCCAATACCCGCCCGGCAGTTTGAATGAAATAATCGGGACCTTTTTGGATCGTGATACGACCAAGATAAAGAACTATCTTTGTCCCTTGTGCCTTGACATCTTCAAGGGTTGCGGACACTTCATTGTTGTCCGGCATTTCAATACCATTATGAATTACTTCAACCTTATTTGGAGAGACCCCATATTTATCAACTAAAATATTTTTTGTCATTCCACTCACCGCGACAAGACGGTCAGCTTGTGATATTGAATATGTCTCGAGATCAAACACTTCGGGATTTGCGCCTTGCCCACCCGAGCGGTCATACTCTGTTGCATGAAAATGAAGTATGAGTGGTTTACCACTTACTTTTTTTGCTTCTACGCCCGCTAAAAATGACAACCAATCATGAGCGTGGATCACATCAAAATCTTCCTCCGCAGCGATAATGCGCGCTTCCTGCGCGTATCTTTTAACCTCATCGATAAGCGACTTCCCATAGATGGTCTTTTTGGTCACACGGTCAAGTTCCTTGATGTACCCGTCAGATGTTAAGTATGGCTGGATAATTGAGTCAATCTTTCTGAATTTAATATTAACTTTTTCTCTTCCGTCATCCGCAAAAACAAAACGTGTATGGTCACTTTTTAGATCCACGCGTTTTGGTAAAACAAAAGTAACATCTACTTCTTCTTTTGCCAGAGCACGAGTAAGACCCAGGCACGCGGTACCCAAACCTCCGCTATTATGCGGAGGAAATTCCCAACCAAACATTAATACTCGCGGTCTCATTACTTAATTTACATTAAAGTTTTTACGTATGTTTATTATACATCAAAATCACAATGTATTATCTGTTCATAACTTACTTTTCTGTAATTTTATTGTTGACGCTCGTAGAGACCCACCAAAAACGCCGAATCAATGATCTTACCGTTCATCTCTGCTTCCACATCTACCTTGCTTGCACCCTCTGGAAGGTCCAAATAACTATCGAGAGCATACAGCTTAAAAAAATATCGATGTTGTTTTGGTTCGAATTGCGGTGGTGGACAAGGACCACCGTATGCCAATCTGCCAGCGGTGTTCTCTCCCAAGATTCCTTCTTTTGGTACGTCATTTTCGTCTACACCGGTTACAGAGCCAGAAATATTAAATACTATCCAATGATCCCAATTTCCATCTGCTTGCACTTTTAAAGAGACATCCGGATCATTCATAATAAGCACGAGTGTTTTTGTCCCTTCGGGTATAGTATTGAAATTAAGTGGCGGGTTAATATTTTCACCGTCACAAGTATACTTTGCGGGAATCCTTTTGTTGTTTTCAAATGCCGATGATGTTATTTCCATTTTTTTATTTTTATAATTATATCATCACTTTATGTTTTTTATCAACTATGTTTTACACAATAAACAACTCGCGAAAACCAAAAGACCTCGCCACCTAAAACGCAACAGGATGTTTACTTTTTTCCTGTCCACAATCTAACAAAAAAGCCCGTTTGACGGGCTTTTTTGTTAGATGTTTCTTGTTATTTAATATGTGAGAAATTTTGCAGCAAGTACCTTGCCGTTTTCCTCTACAATAGTATCTTTCTTGAAATCAAAGTCTTTATCTCCGTCATCAATATAAATAACAGCATAGTAAATATTTCCTTTTTCCGTTCCACGAAGTAATTCTACAGAACCACTATTAGTCCCCGCCGGGTAACGGTATGCCCCGAGTATATTTCCCAATTGACCATCTCTGTCTTCTCGAATAGCAACCCACGCCTCATTTTCAAGCACAGCTTGAGACACGTGTACAATATTACCGGCTTCTTGATCGATAACTGAGATCGAATATTCGCCGGCAGCGGCATTATTAGCTGTTGCATCAACTATTTCTGCTGCCTGATCCGCACCATCGTCCGTTACGACAGTATCTTCCGATACCTCTCCATCTTCTGTCGTTGTACCTTCATCCAAATTCTCTCCAACTGTTGTGTCAAGTATTTCATCAACAACAATATCTTCTGTTGTGGTGAATGCATGTGTCGCAAAACCAATGATAAAACCTATGAGAAGAAGAACTATCGCTTTTAAACTTTCTCGTTTGTTGTTTGTATCTCCCATATTGATCGAAGTTAAATTTACTTACAATAATTAAATGTAAAAGTACCGGAATCAACCAATACAATTAACGATACTTTACCATATACAGCCAAAAGTACAATATAGATAGTATTATTCGGCAAACAACCGTGCTCACAGGGCTTTATATTTGCCCGTAAACACAGTTTTTCGTTATTTCGTAAGCATAACTTTCCTGTCACATAAGGAAACGGCAAAAAATAACGATTATTTACTTGAATTGCATGTATTGTATTCTTGCACCTGCATATTATAGAGATCTATGGTATTTTGCAGATCTTCTGTTGTTTTCGTATGTTGTGCGACAAGATTGTTATACTGACCGATAACAATGATATATTCATCATATTCTTCTTTTGTTGTCGGTTGTACAGATGACACCTCAGGATAAAGAGTATCAAGCATTTTTTCAATACTACTTATGATTATTTTGTATGTATCAATTAAAGTTAGAAGTTCTTTGTCGATCGCCGGACAAGCCGAAACAGGAACTGCAAATATCTGCACACCGATCCACACCTCGTCCCCCTCAAAAGAACTTTCTCCTGCCGCAACTCCTATTTCTTCATAAGTGTCTTTTAATATATTCGCACGGTGTCCGGGACTATCCATCCACGCTTGCACCATATCTTCTTCGCTATCAAAATCACCGAGTGCAAGATTTTCCCCCACAATAATATATTCATACCCTGTCATATCAGTCCAATACATCACATCTTCCCCGCCAGATGCCACATGTTCAAAATATTGTTCATCAAACATGTGGTTCACCTTTAACAACGCGGCTTGATCCAGCATATCGTTTGTGGAAAGTGGAGCTAAGCCCCTATTTGTCCGCTCGTTATTGGTATAAAAAATAATTTCTTCCGTCAATAAAGGGTCTTTATCGTTTGACGCATATTTTTCTTCAACAATAAAAGGTGGTGACAAAAACGGGTCGACGGTGGTATCTGTCTTTGAAGGAGTCTCGATTTTTTCAATTTGTTCAGGGTCGTCTTCTTCTTCAATAACAAAAAGCTTTTGCGTTTTTTCCTTTATAACTTCCGCCGGCTCTTTTGCCACACCTTGGGACACTTCTTCTGTATTTATTGGCAAAACGTCTTCTTCATCTTTCGGAATTTCTTTTTGGTCCTCTGCGACAATCTCTTCCCGCACATCCAGATCTTCTGCTATGTAAACATGTTCTTTCGAAAAACGGTCTCCGCCTACTACGGAAAAGGCGACTATCGAAACAACAACAAACATCAGAAAAATTATTACACCTCCTTTTTCTTTCATACAATCATTATACACGATGATCCAAAACACATAAAAAGAGAAAGTGGGTCGTCGGTCTTGAGAGATAATTTTTTAATCGAAAAGA
This sequence comes from Minisyncoccota bacterium, assembly GCA_023137615.1. Taxonomy (GTDB): domain Bacteria; phylum Patescibacteriota; class Minisyncoccia; order Phycocordibacterales; family JAGLOS01; genus JAGLOS01. Next base: position 14,536 of record JAGLOS010000008.1, read on the forward strand.
ATTCTCCACAGTTCTACTGCGGAGCGATTCATTGTTTTCTTGTTTTCCATTTTGTACTTTCTGCTTTTTACTCTATAACACATCTTTGAGTTTTCTTTCTTTAAATAATCGAGTTGAATTTAAAATGGGAAGAAAATTTGTCGTAAAATTATAAAACACAGCCAACGCCGGACCCATAAATCCAAGAAGGACAAAACTAAATCCAATTGTGTTTGTAACAAACCAAATACCTATGTCACCATACACAACACGATTAGAGAGTCTCCCCAACTCTATGGTCTCCGAGAGATGTGATATATCATCATTAAGCATTACAATATCCGATGTTTCCGCCGCAATAGCACTGCTACCTCTTCCCATGGCTATGCCTACATCAGCACACTCCAATTCCGACGCATCATTGATCCCGTTTCCAACCACTACAACAACGCCTTTCCTTGATAATTTTTCAATGTATCCAAGTTTATCTTGGGGTTCTAACCGAGTATAATATTTATCTATACCTACTTCTTGCGCCATGTATGCGGCAGACGACTCACTTCCCTCTGTAAACATAACTATTTCTTTTATACCTAAAGTACGCAACTTCTCTATCCCCTTTTTCATACCGCTTTGCGGAGAATCGAGGATCACTACATAGCCGACAAAAACACTGTTTATTGATACATACACGACAGACAGAGCATTCTCGTGATATTTTCGCTCTAGTTTTTTTCGTAAGCCCCGGGGTAGAGAGACATTATGTTCTTTCATGGCGCTACTGTTTCCAAGAACAATATTGTCACGACCATAACGCGCATAGACACCAACCCCTTTATATACCTGATACTTCTGCGCGTTTGGTGGCATCAAAATATGTTTTACAGACTCTCTAAAAAGAGCTTTGCCGATAGGATGTTCTGAATACTTTTCTGCGACAGCAACGGCTTGCCAAAAATCATCTTTTGAGACACTTTCATCGATAAAAACTTTTTTGAGAATAAAATCACCATATGTAAGTGTTCCTGTTTTATTCAATACAATATATTTTGCACGACCCATCTGCGAAAGAGCTTTTCCGTTTTTGATTACCACCCCTTTCGAAGCGGCATGTCCAAAGGCAGCAGCAAACGCAAGCGGAATAGCAACCGCGATATCATCAACACATACCACTAAAAATAATGCTGCCGTCATCGCAATATTTTGTGTCACCAAATATACCCCCAGACCCGCGATAAGAACAACCGGAAGAAAGTACATTGCAAATACGTCTGCAAACTTTTGTATTTTTGACTTATTTTTTCCCGCTTGGACGATAAGATCCGCCATCTTTTCAAGAGTTGAATCTTTTCCAATATGAGTCGCGCGTATTTTAATAGGGTTTGTTATATTAACAGTAGAGGCGAGTACCTCATCGTTGATACTTTTTTCGACAGGTAATAACCTTCCTGTTATCGACGACTCATCAACTTCTGTCTTTCCAAACACGACAACACCGTCGACCGGTACCGTGTCTCCGGTGCGAACGATCAAAATATCGTCCTTCCGAACCCTTTCTATAAATATCTCATTGAGAATATGCCCATTTTCACGAAACGCTTTTTTGGGTTTTCGCCCGAGCAGTTCACTAACAATATCTTTCGTCCTTGTTTTTGTTCTCCATTCCGAGACTCTCGCAAAAGAAAGGATCAGAACAATAAACGCGGCAGAGTGTATATCGCCCATCGTAAACATAGCTATGATCGCAAACGCATTAAATATCTCAATAGTAAGCTTCCACTCCAGTAAAGACGAAAACGCTTTCAATATTGTCGGATGTGCCCCGAAAGATGCTACTGTCAGTAGAGCCCACCAATATTGAGGATATAACACATCGACAAAAAACCCTATGAGAATAAGAAAAAATATGAAATATTCCCTTTTTGGTGTCTTTAAGAGATAGTCTATGATCATATCATTATAATAATATATCTATTTATAATGTCTAATTATGCTTGACAAAATTATTAATGAGGATAGTATCTTAATTATCCTACTGTTCTGAACATATGCATGTCAGACATGGTGGGAGGCAAGAGCACATTGACAACAATAATAAGACGTATAGTTAGTAAAATTAAAAGATTTTTCATAAAAAATCTGTAAGTGTTTGACGGGCTCAACCTAGGATTTAACCTGTCTCCTCTTACAATAACAACCTGTCGTGGGTTGTATTAAAAACTGGTCTATATTGTCGTAGCCAATGTGCTACAAAAGACCCCATCTGTCTATATGATATGATGGGGTTTCTTGTTTCTCACTACGCATGTAGTACTATATACACATGAAGAAGAAAGTGGCTATTTTTGATATTGACGGCACTATTTTCCGATCAAGCTTACTTATAGAGCTTGTTGAACTCCTTATACAACGAGAAATATTCCCGCCCTCCGCGCGCAAAGTCTACCAAAAAACGCACCGTTCGTGGCTTGCGCGTACGGGCTCCTATGAAGAATATATTAACGATGTAATATCGGTTTTTGAAACACACCTTAAAGGCGTTTCATACGAAGATTTTATTACCGCAGCAAAAGACGTAGTGGAAGAAAAGAAAGATCATGTTTATCTCTACACACGGGACATGGTTAAAAAATTAAAAAAAGACGGCTATTTCCTTCTCGCTATTTCTCAATCACCCAAGGGAATCTTGGATGAATTCTGCAAAGAGCTTGGTTTTGATAAAGTTTATGGTCGTTTCTATGAACTTGGACCAACCGATCTGTTCACCGGCGAAACAGTCGATATGCATTTGATCGGAAACAAGGCAAATATTGTAAAACGAGCTGTCGAAAAAGAAAACCTGACCCTTGAAGGGTCTGTGGGTGTAGGAGATACCGAGGGAGATATACCATTGCTCGAAATGGTGGATGATCCTATTTGTTTTAATCCAAACAGCTCTTTATATAAAATCGCAAAGATCAACAATTGGAAAGTCGTCATAGAGCGCAAAGATGTAATTTATAAAATACAGTAGAACACAAAAGGTTGAAAACCGGTGATTTTTCCTTTCTAGTAAAAATTACCTTTTAACTTTATACTTTATACTTTATACTTATTTTATATGCATACAATAAAAGAAATTTTTGGAAGAGAAATATTAGATTCTCGCGGTAATCCAACAGTAGAAGTTGAAATTACTCTTGAGAGCGGTACGTTTGGTCGGGCCCAAGTGCCGTCCGGCGCATCAACCGGCTCACATGAAGCACACGAATTGCGTGATAACGAAGACCGCTATAATGGTAAGGGTGTCAAAAAAGCGGTCGAAAATATCAACACTGAACTCACGACAGAACTTATCGACAAACCATTCATTCAGTCCACTCTGGATAAAAAAATGATCGAACTCGATGGTACTGAAAACAAAAGCCGTCTTGGCGCCAACGCAATTCTTGGAATTTCTCTCGCCTTTGCAAAAGCAGCGGCGAGAGAAACGAACAAGCCCCTTTATCAATATTTTCAAGATATCTCAAAAACAAAAAAAGACCCGCGGCTTCCGACTCCAATGATGAATATTCTTAATGGGGGTCAGCATGCTGATGGTGTTGATTTTCAAGAATTTATGATCATACCTGCGGGTATTGATACTTTCAAAGAAAAACTCCGTGCCGGTGCGGAAATATTTCATATACTCAAAAAAATATTGAAAGAAAAGGCCCTCAATACCGCGGTTGGTGACGAAGGAGGATACGCACCAAAACTCTCCAGCAACAAAGAAGCCCTCGATATCATTATAGATGCTATTAAAAAAGCCGGGTACGAACCCGGAAAAGATATTTTCTTGGCACTCGACACCGCCGCAAATGAATTTTATAAAGACGGTTCATACGAACTTGCTTGCGAAAACAGAGTCCTTACAACCGAAGAGCTGGTTGCTTATTATGAAGAACTTGTGCACGAATACCCTATTATTTCCATTGAAGACGGTCTTGCGGAGGATGACTGGGACGGTTTCATTCTTATGACAGAAAAACTCGGCAGTACTATTCAAATAGTAGGAGATGATCTGTTTGTCACAGATCAAACACGTCTCAAAGAAGGGATCAAACGCAAAGCCGCAAATGCTATCCTTATCAAACCCAATCAGATTGGAACACTTACAGAAACGATCGAGACAGTCCAAATGGCGCAAGAAGCAAATTTTGGTACGATAATTTCCCATCGTTCCGGAGAGACAGAAGATACTACCATTGCGGATCTGGCGGTTGGTCTTGGTGCGGGACAGATAAAGACCGGCTCACTTTCCCGAGGCGAACGCATCGCAAAATATAACCAACTCTCGAGGATCGAGGAAGCATTAAACTAATACTAAATACAAAAAACTTTGTAAAAACAAGAAAAGAAAAAGAAGTGCTACATTTGTCCAAAAACCACGGCTGTATTTTGTCTGCAAAAATATATCTTTCATACAATAATATATTTGATTATACCAAATACAATAAGAGAGCACCCGGGGCGACAAAGCAAAAATTGCTAATACAAGCATACACAACATGAACCAAAAGAAATATTGTTACCAATATTGTATTGCAAAACGACCAATTATTGATGTTTCCCTTTTTCTGTTGCCAACTGTCCGCAAGCGCCTTGAATGTCGCGACCAAAACGATACCGTATGGTTACTTCCACACCATTTTCTTCGAGAATATTTTTGAAGTGTTTCATTCTCTTTTGTGTTGACGACTTAAATTCTCCGGTTGAATTATAAGAGATAAGATTTACTACATACAATTTGCCTTTCATTAACTTAGCGAGTTCCAGTGCGTGTTCATCCCGGTCGTTGAGATCGCTTATCATAAGATACTCGAACATAACCTTTCGATGTTTTACCGCTATATAATCATCCACCACTTCCAATAATTCCTTAATAGTATACGTCTGCGCAACAGGCATGATCTTTCTTCTGATCGTATCGTTTGACGCGTGCAAAGATATTGCCAAATTAACATCCAACTCTTCTTTAGCAAGTTTTTGTATTCCTTTTACAAGCCCGCAAGTTGATATTGAAAAACGCCGTGCCCCCAAACCAAGACCCTTAGGATCGTGCATGAGACGTATTGCCCCTATGACATTTTCATAATTCGCAAACGGTTCACCCATACCCATAAATACAACACTGCGCACTCTCTTCTTTTCTTTTTTTAAATATCTGGAAAAAAACAGGACCTGTGAGACGATCTCATCTGTCGTAAGGTCTCTGATCAACCCCATTTTTCCTGTCGCACAAAACTTACACCCCATCGGACACCCGACCTGGCATGAGACACATACGGAGTTTCTTTCACCTTTATACATCATCAAAACAGTCTCAATAAGTTTTCCATCAACAAGAGGCATGAGAACTTTCACCGAATCTTCATTGCTTGAAATAAAAATCTCTCCTTTTATTTCCAAAGGACATTTCTTTTTTAACTCTTCCCGAAGTTTCTTTGAAAGCCCTGTCACCTTGTCCCAATCTTCCACAAGATCAACGAATACCGCACGCATTATCTGGTCTGTGCGATACCTCGGCTCGTTCTTTATTACTTCACGGATATTCGAAAATTCCATATTTAAAATATTAGCACGATCTATAAAAAAGAAACAAAGAGGGTTGTGACCCTCTTTGTTTCTACTTTTTCTTTTTTTGTGTTGCGAGCCGCTCCTTTTTGATCGCAAGACGTTTCTTTGTTTTATGAGAACGCGATGTCTTCATGTTCCCTACACTACTTAATCTTTTTGCCATATTCAATCAGTTTATACTACTTATAACTATATGCAAGTTTCAACACCTCGTTAGCTTGACTGGCGAAAATTCTTTATCGGACCAAGGTCAACATCAGAAATACACTCTTTCTTATCGATCTTTGAAAGTTTCTCATAGAAGAAGATGTATATAAGCAAATTTGCAACACCAAATGCACCAAGTAACACCGTTATCCACAACGCCCTCTCACCGGCCGCAAAGACCAATTCTATAGCGGGAACGATGATCGATATCTCGATGATATGCTTGATACTCACCCGGTTTCTTCTGTAATAATACAAAAGGATTTTATATGCTTTTATTATCACCACCAAAAGGGCTGTATCGTATAGGACATTGCCCGGTGAGTAATCTGCAAATCCTTGATAAATAGAGATCGCTTTGGCACCGGCGTACGCAATAAGCGCAATGATCATAAAAAAGATCAAAAAAGAAATAGCTCCTCCCGAGAACCGAATGATGTATTCCGGCAGATCATGTAAAAACTTTTTGATAACTTTTTTAATGAAAAGAATTAGCTTGATTATTTTTATCATACGTCCAGTATACCAGAAGTACTTTCAATTATCTCTGTTCATATTACCTTATACAAAAACAGCAGCACACGCTGCTGTTTTTGTATCATAAGAAAAAATAAATTTTTCTTATACCTTCGACTTCTCCTTCTTTGGTTTCTTCTTCTCCTTCTTTTGTTTGTCTCTTCCTTTTGCCATCGTTTTTATACACACTTAACTGGTAAGATATTTATAATTATATATCAATGACCATAAAATGGAAGTCTACTTGATGGTAATAGGTGCCAATATGTTGTTACCCTCCGAATCTTGAATAGAATAATCATCCGCAGGAGCAAACACACCATTACCGTTGTCAAGATGTATCACCACTATCATCTTGTCGCCCGGAATACTTCGTATCTCCAAAGGGACCGTCACATTTTTGTAGACACCCGGTGCTAAATATTCACTTACACCAAGAATGTCCATTGGAAATCCTGACTTATCATCGTGCATTACAACGAAACCTCCTTCTGCAAGCGAAACGCTTGCAACGTGTATCATTGAACCCGAATCCTGATCATCTGCCACAACGGCGTTTATCTCGGTCGATTCTCGTACTACGATCGGTTCATTACTCCCTATTTGCACTTTTTGCGCCAACAAAAAAACAATGAGTGCGAGCACAAGAATAAGCATCGCAAGACCTTTTTTATCCTTTATCTCCTTTATTTTCTTTATATTTGGAATATTCATAAAAAACATATTAAACTGCTAAACCCCCACGAAAAAGTATCCCTTAATGGTGTGAGATAAAAATAGCATGTTACCAACATTCTGTAAATATCTCAAATATTTTCGTGACCTTTCTTTTTTTGAATTTGTTATATATATGGTGATCAGTATGAAAAAGCCCACCAACAGAGCGACAACGCCCCGGATAACAATTCTTGGCGGTGGCACCGGTAGTTCTGTCGTATTAAAAGGATTGGTACGGTATCCCGTACGCCTTACCGGCATCACAACCGTTGCGGACAGTGGCGGCAGCTCAAACACACTTCGCAAAGAGTATGGAGTCCTTCCTTTTGGAGACGCAGCCAGTCAGCTTACAGCTCTTTTCCCGACAGAGAATGAAAATGATAATTTGCTTGCGGATCTCTTTCTTGTCAGGTTCGACAAGGGTTCTATTGGCGGACACAAACTTGGAAATCTTATTCTGCTCGGACTAACCTACGTTGCTAAACAACAGTTGAAAGAAGGTCTATCTCCCGGTCTGGCATCAGCAAAAGCGATCGATCTTGCCTCCCGCATCTTCCGTGTGAATGGGCAAGTCTTGCCTGTCAGTGTCGACGACGTACAACTTATTGCAACCTATAAAGATACTAAAAAAGTGGTGGGAGAGCACCTTATAGATGATCCCAAAAAACATCCAAAAGGAAGAAAACCGGCACACTACCACCTTGAACCACCGGCTTCATTATATGACCCTGCACGCAAAGCTTTAGTTGAATCTGACGCGATAATACTCGGACCCGGAGATGTGGGCACCTCCACTATCGCTAATTTGGTCGTTGACGGCGTTAAAGACACTATCGGACGATCACATGCCCTTTTGGTACATGTAGTGAATTTGATGTCAAAAAACGGACAAACATCAAACAGCGCCCGCGAACAAGTGGAAGAAGTCGCACGGTATTCAGGACGATATCCTGACGTGATACTGATCAATTCAGCTCCCATACCAAACGATGTTATCCGCCTGTATGCGGAGGAGGGCGAACTCCCTGTCGAAGATGACCTCGGTGACATTTTTCCATGTCGTGTAATACGAGAAGACCTCATAACGACAAATGTTATACGGAAAGTAAAAGGAGACATTCTCGCTCGAAGTGTCTTTCAACACGACCCGGATAAACTTGGAAAATTGATCTACGACCTTCTCCAATAAATACGGTCTTTTCACACACACGGTGCCCAATTACTATTTAAAAAAGTGGCGCCAACTTAGTTAAAAGTGACGCCTTTTTTGTTATTCTATCCTCCTAAAGGGCTGTGCTTATTCCTGCTAATAATACTATTAGCATTATTATTACAAGAAGAGTTTCTTCTTGACTCGGCGGTCTCCTGTTTGTTTGTGTTGGCTTAAGCCAAATTCCAAACATATTCATCATGGTTAGTGCCTCCTCTGGGTGTTTCTAACAAAACGATACTACAAAATTCAATTTTTGTATACCAGATCAAAGAGATGAGACCCTTTTGATCTATAATTATTCTAAGAAAAAACACCCTTTATCTTAAATTAAGATAAAGGGTGTTTTGTTAGACATTGGTCAAAACAAGCTTGTAGAAAAAGAAAACATCCTGCCAAATAAATTTCATTCCATAATTACCCTCAAAATCACCCCAAACGGTTTTAGCTTTTGTTCCATCGTGGAACAAAAATAAAAATTCTGAGGAAGTTGCACTTATAGAGACGGGCTCTGGTTGACAATATTTCTCAATATTGTCATTATTCCATCTTTCTGCATAGGGTTTAAGCGGTTTTGTACAGTACTCAGTAAATCGTCTTTTCTGATCGTCAGAATAATCTGGTTCCTCACTCTCACTTACTGTAACTGTAGTAGAAGATGTTGTGGTCTGAGCTTGTGCAAAGCTCACAAAACAAACCGAGAAAACAAAAACAAAAAATACTAATTTTTTCATACATTTTTTATATTAAATTATTAAAGATCGAACTTAAACGCGCCGATCGAACGTCTCTTTGGAGATCGACCAACACGTTACTAACCATAACGCGCCCAATAGAAAATTGTGTGTGTGTTTAGGCACTTATATATATGGTTAATAATAATTTCAATTTTCCTAACTAAAACTTGCCACATTCTTAACCCTTTGTCAAGACAAAAGGGGTCAGACACCTTTTATTATCGTACTTTACAAATTTTAACTTTTTTGGCAATTTTTGTGCGGAGTTCCTCCAGTTCTTCGTCGGAATAGGTTGTTTCTTTGAGATATTTCGGGTCGTTGGTTTTGGTTGCTATGAACTTTTGCAGATAATACCGCTTTGCTCCGGCAATTGTCTCCCCTATTTTCAAAATATCATCTTTGCTCAACAAAGACCTTACAACGGTCGTTCGGAACTCGTGATCAATGCCTGAATTTTTGATGATATCAATGCTTTTTTTGATATCTTCAACGTTTATCGGCTTGATCGTCACTTTTTCATATTTATCCAACGGCGCTTTAACATCCATTGCCAAATAATCAACAAGTTTCTCATCGAGAGCTTTTTGCAATACAAGGGGACGCGTGCCGTTGGAATCAAGTTTTATTAAAAAGCCCATATCTTTGAGCTTTTTCATGAAACTCAAAAGGTCTTTGTGTAGTGTCGGCTCACCCCCTGTTATAGACACAGCGTCAAGCTTGCCTATGCGGTTTTCCAAAAATTTCAATATCCCTTTCTCTTCAATAACGACGGTATCATTATTTAAGCTTATTAACTCCGGATTGTGACAATATGGACATCTGAAATTACATCCAACAGTAAACAAGATCGCGCATGTCTTTCCGGGATAATCAATAAGGGAGAATTTTTGCAGACCGCCAAAGATCATATTTATTATTAGGTCTTGTTCGTAATTTATGGGTTTGTAATATTTGTTTCGGTCTTTACTTTAGAGGTTAAAGTTTTTTTCTCAATAGTCTCTTTTTTGATCGTTGAGCGCATAACAAACTCAGCGCTCTTGCCTCTGTTCCATTGCTGTACCGGTCGCAAATAACCGACTATTCGCGAATATATCTCGCAAGCCCCTCCACACTTCGGACACGTTGCGATCTCTCCCGCAAGATATCCGTGTGTTTGGCAGATACTGAATGTTGGTGTAATACTAAAGTACGGCAATTTATAATTATTACAAATCTTTTTGACAATATTTTTGACAGCGCTTGGGTCTTCGATTCTCTCCCCGACAAAAAAATGGATGACTGTCCCGCCCGTATATTTTGTCTGTAAATTATCTTGCAATTCGAGTATCTCGAACGGATCCTCGGTGTGGTCTACAGGAACATGAGTGGAATTTGTATAGAATGGATCGGTAACCTCTTTACCCTTTCCATTCGCAAAAATAATATTATCAAATTTCCTTTGGTCGATCAGTGCCAAACGAAATGACGTGCCTTCACCGGGCGTTGCTTCCAGATTGTAATTATTGCCGGTTTCTTTCTGGAATTCGATCAGTTTATCCCGCATAAAATCAAGTACTTTTTCCGAAAATTCTTTTCCTTCCTGTGTCGCAATATCTTTATCCAAAAAGTTCATTACCGATTCGTTCATACCAATAAGACCGATCGTTGAAAAATGATTTTTCCAATATTCACCATGAGCTTCTTTTATTTTTCTCAAATATCGCTTGGTATAAGGATATAAATTCTTTTCGGTAAACTTCTCTAGTATTTTTCTTTTTATTTCCAAACTGTTCTTTGCCAAGACCATAACTCCCTCAAGCCGAGAGAAGAATTCTTCTTCATTTTTTGAAGTGTGTCCTATTCGCGGCATATTTATTGTAACAACCCCCACAGAACCGGTAAGCGGATGTGCACCAAACAACCCTCCGCCCTTTCTTTCGAGCTGTCTGTTGTCAATACGTAAACGACAGCACATTGACCGTGAGTCGTCCGGACTCATATCTGAATTAATATAATTTGAAAAGTACGGTATTCCGTATTTTGCCGTAACTTCCCAAAGAAGCGCTATATTTTCATTACCCCAATCAAAATCTTTCGTAATATTGTATGTGGGAATTGGAAAAGTAAACACACGACTGTTTGCATCCCCTTCTGACATAACTTCCAAAAATGCTTTGTTGAGCGTATCCATTTCTTTTTGAAAATCGCCATACTTTTCGTTTTGTGGCTTACCTCCGATAAGGACACTTTGGTCCTTGTAGTGTTTCGGCACTACAAGATCCATTGTGATATTGGTAAACGGTGTCTGAAATCCCACACGAGTCGGCACATTCACATTAAACACAAACTCTTGCATGGCTTGTTTGACTTCTTTGTATGATAATTTGTCATATCGAATAAACGGCGCCAACAAAGTGTCAAAGCTTGAAAATGCCTGCGCGCCGGCCGCCTCACCTTGTAACGTATAAAAAAAGTTAACAGTCTGTCCTAAAGCACTCCGAAAATGTTTGGGTGGAGCACATTCAATTTTTCCCGCCACTCCTCCAAATCCTTCCGCAAGCAAATCTTCCAAGCTCCAACCCACGCAATAAACGGAAATTGAGCTAAGGTCGTGCATGTGAAAATCTCCGTCCGTATGTGCTTTTCTAATTTCTTTCGGATATATTTTATTGAGCCAGTAGACTTTGCTTATTTCAGAAGCTATGTAATTGTTCAAGCCCTGAAGAGAAAAACCCATATTGCTGTTTTCCTTTACTTTCCAGTCAAGCTTTTGTAAATATTGGTCAATCAGATCAACATGCGATGTGCTTATGATCTCGCGCATTTGTGCGTGTTGTTCACGATATAAAATATATGCTTTGGCGGTTTTTTTGTATTTTGAGGCAATAAGTACGTTTTCTACTACGTCTTGCACATACTCCACAGACGGAATACCCGCACCGATCGCTTTTTTTGTCTGTTCCAAAACCAATTTAGCAAGCGCTTCCGCGATCGACTCATCAAATTCTTTTGTAGCTGCTCCCGCTTTAGTAAGAGCGAACACGATCTTTTCAGGGTCGAAATCAACAATATTACCGTTTCGTTTTTGTATTTGAGAAAGTGCTTTTACTGGTGGCATATTTTCTATAATTTATAATATTAATAATTCAAAAATTTGTTAGCTTCTTAGTCTGCCTGTCGGCTCAGTTGACAAGAAACTGTTGTAATATTTGACGATTCGGCTGTTTAAAGACATCAAATGCCACCTACATGGGCGACATTTTAAGGTCATTAATGTTGCTTATTAAAGAAGCTTTACGTACTTAATTATCTCACGTGCATTTATATTTTATCACGCAGATTACCGTCATTTTAAAAAATTATATATAAAAGTGGGGACAAAAGTGCTACCCTCTAAAATGCTGTTTTGTACAGTGGTTTTTCATGTAATTTATAATATAAAAATGAAGAATGTAAAGAGTCGCACAACATATTTCAATAAAGTGGGAAATCTAAAAAACCAACAAAAAAGCTATATTTGTTGAAATTTTTTGTAAATTTTAGACAAAAAAATGATTTTTGGGCACAAAAGACGAAAAATCACAGAAAAAATACTCTGCAATCTTTTTGTCAAAAACTATGTTTGTCTTTATGCTTGAGGCAATTTTAGAGATGGAAGAATTTGTTTTTTACGAGAGACGATCCCCGGCAGAACCTCGGTGTCTGATTCAACGGAAACATCAAAAGAATTGGCAACAACCTTTTTGGTAAACTGGTTGTAAGTTAAAACTGTTGCTTCTTCTTTGAAAATATCGATAACAAAGAACAATATGTCGTCAATGTTGGATTCTTCATCAATGATCTTTTTGATAGCTTCAACTATCCCCTCCTTTCTCTCTAAGATCGTTTCCGGAGTTGTAGTCTCTATAACAGACACACGAATATTTTTATCTCCCAAAACAGACTTTTTGCTGTCTAAGCGAACTAATCTACTATCGGAAAAATCAGACAGGTCAGATTTTGCAGCAAACATTTCATTTGCATACTTTTGGATATCAAGCCCCAATTTTTTGGCAAGTTTTTCGACAATATCCTTGTCGTGTGGAGTTGTTGTTGGAGAACGGAATGCCAATGTATCAGACAAGATACAAGAAAACATTAAGCCGCGCATATTCTCAGGCATTGTTTCGATATTTTTTTCTATCAGATCATAGATGATCGTTGATGTCGAAGCAAGAGGTCTGATCGTCACGTCGACGGGGACCTTTGTCGAAAGACCTCCCTCCAGTCTATGGTGATCTATGATTTTGATTATATTAACGTCCGAAATATTATTAAAAAGTTCCTGCGGGTTATTGGTGTCTACAATAACAACATCATCCGACTCTTCTACAACATCCAACGACTCCGGCTCGGGAATATTCCACTTGTCCAATACGAATATTGTTTCTTTGTTGAGCTTACCCAAAACAAAAGGAGTTGCTTTATGTGAGGTGTGTGTATTTAAATACCATGCCCAAAGGATAGCACTTCCCGTCGCATCTGTGTCCGGTGACTTGTGTCCAAAAACTTTTATCATAGTCAAATTATAGTACAAGAAATTTTATACAAAATCAAGATGATAACAAACCTGTCGCGGTTTTATTTCAGATACTAAACCAAGCATCTACGTAGATGCTTGGTTTCAAATATGATCTTCCACAAGAAAAAGTTTTTCACTTCTTTTCATACGTTTGATCTCCGCCTCTCTACTACGGGCATGTGCGAAACTCTCACATTCTTCTCTATACACAAGAACCACAGGACGACGCGCCTTTGTGTACTTGGCTCCGTTCTTTAGTTCATTATGCTCCCGAACTCGTTTTTCCACATCCATTGTTGAACCCGTATACAATGTACCATCATCACACCGTACTATATATACACTATTCATGAGTATAAATAACAGGTATTAAACCCCAGAGCAAACCTTACAGGTTCTGTCCACTCATTGGATCTTTTATTTCGCTTTGCTCATAAAAGCTCTCAATGAGTCTTGCGAAGCTCCAAGTATTCGCTTCTCACTCCAGACTCAATTTTGAGTTCGCTTTGCTTTCGCTTTCCCGCGGCAAGCCGACGGGGTATTTACCTGATATCATTTCCTTACAGGAACTGTCCCCTTATTGGACTTTTTATTTCGTTTCACTCACAAAAATTCTCAATAAGTCTTGCGAAAGCTCCAAGTGTTCGCTTTCTCACCTCGGCTCGGGAATGTAAAAGTTACGCTTCGCTCCACTTTTACATTCCGCTCGCTCTACGTCGCTAATAAAATAAAGATCTTTTACTCTTTTTTTAATTCTTTTTCTTCTTCTTTAACTTCGGCAACAAGTTTTCTTTTGGCTTTATGGAAATGCATTAAAGAAAAAATAACAATACTGGCAAAGATTATTCCAAAAACATTTAAAAGCAATGCGCTCAACACAGTCCTGAATATCAATAAATTTTCATTTGCCAAAGCCAATCCTATAGCAGTCAAAGGTGGAATTAGAGTAACAGTAATAGCCACACCCGGCAAAGTACTGTTTATCAAATTGGGCTTTGCCCACGCGTAGCTTGCCGCCATTCCCGCAACCAGTGCTACTAACAAAGTATACAGAGACGGTTCCATTATCTTGATCAATTGAATCTCTTCTATATTAAAATTGAACAAGAGCCCGGTCAAATACGCAACCAAAAAAGACAAGACGAATGCAGTTAAAAAAACTTTTACGGATCGCGTTATCACTTTTAAGTCTCTGATAATTATGCCCAGAGAAATGGCAAGTATCGGAGAGAGCAGTGGTGTAACTAACATCCCGCCGATGACCAATATGACATAATCTTTAATGAGTCCTAAGGCAACGATCAAAGTAGACAAGATGACCAAAAAAGAGAACCCTCCATTTGGAGTACTTGAATCTATAATGTGCTCACAAAATTTGTGTCTGTCCGCTTGACTGATCTTAAACATTTTAAATTGAAACATGGTGAAAATAGTTTTTAAACTCTTTTAAAATCCTTGACTATTACATTTATCCTAACGCAATATCGGTTTTTTGACAATTGTGTGTAAAAGGGGTGTTTTGTGACCGAGTATATTTTGCGCTCCTTGATTTTGAGCTCAAATTCACTTCGTAGATTACTCTTTCCATAGCAATCTGTTTGTTCAAGAGTATGGCGATTGAATACAAACAACCGGACAGGGAATCGGTCAGGAGTCACTAAGTATTTTTGCGCCCTACATGCTTAAAAATACTAAGTGCTCACCTCCTTACAGGAGCTGTCCACTCATTGGATCTTTTGTTTCGCTTCGCTCACAAAAGTTCTCAATGAGTCTTGCGAAGCTCCAAGTATTCGCTTCTCACCCCGCCTCGCAGCCCCTTCTCCTCCACTTCGTTGCGGAGTGGGGACCCCCTGCTCCGTCTTTCGATTCCCTTCCTTCAGGTAAAATAGTAAAATCCCAATGCTATTCGCATCGGGACTTAACTATTTTATGCTGCCGGACAGGGAATCGAACCCCGATT
>JAGLOS010000009.1 GCA_023137615.1 Minisyncoccota bacterium
CTTCAACGGGAACTTTCCGATACGGAAAACAAGATTCAAGCGGCGCGGCGTTTTTACAACGCGAATGTTCGTGATCTTAACACTGCGGTTCAGGTATTTCCGGGAAATATTATTGCGGGAATGTTTAAATTTGAAGTACGAGAATTCTTTGAGCTTGAAGAGGGTTCGGAAGAAAAAGAACCCGTTGAAGTAAAATTCTAAATATAATTATGGAGGATACACCAATTGAATTTGTCGATAAAAAAGAAGGTCTTGTGTGGGCGGTGTTCATCGTGTTTATTGTTTTGGTGGGTTTTGTTGCGGTACTTGGAATATCAAGTAGTTCCATAACGAATATGGCTGTCGACATACCCGCGAAAACAGCAGGCACTGGAAATATTGTGTCACAAGACGTTGACATAACTATTGTGCCGGTAGACGTTTTGGAATAGTGGGAAACGAGCTATTTTGGGGTTGAAATATTTGTGACACATGGCTACTCTCTATACACAACAAAGTAAAAATGTACAAAAAACATGGCTTCTCATGACCTGCTTTTTGGTAATGGTCATTTTTCTAGGATGGTTTGCCAGTTTATATTTTGGCAATCCAACTATTTTGTATTTTTTTGTCGCCTTTAGCATACTGATGAATTTTTTCAGCTATTGGTATTCCGACAAAATTGTTCTTAAAATGTCCGGTGCAAAGAGAGTGTCTCGCGAAGAGCACCGGGAATTATGGAATGTGCTTGAAAATCTCTGTATTGCCGCCGGAATACAAATGCCGAAACTCTATATTATAAACGATCCCGCACCCAACGCTTTTGCTACGGGTCGCGACGAGAAGCACGCGGCGGTAGCTGTTACGCAAGGACTTCTTGATATGCTGGATTGTAGTGAACTCGAAGGAGTATTAGCGCATGAATTGTCGCATATAAAAAACAGGGATATTCTTATAATGACGATTGTGGTTGTATTAGTGGGGTTTGTAACACTATTATCTGATTTTCTTCTGAGATGGTCCTTTTTTGGCGGCGCGAATCGCGATCGCGGCAGCGGTCAGATGCAACTCATTATGGTGGTAGCTGGTCTTGTCTTAGCAATTCTCGCTCCTATCATAGCGGTGGTCATCCAGCTTGCAGTTTCACGAAAGCGGGAGTTTCTTGCCGATGCCTCAGCCGCGCTTTTGACCCGATACCCCGACGGTCTGGCAAGTGCGTTGCGGAAAATATCCGGTTATGGCGGTGAGCTCAAACGCGCCAATCATGCGATGGCACATATGTATATAGCAAGCCCCTTCAAAGGAAAACACAAGAGAGGGTTTTTTGCCAAAATGTTCATGACACATCCTCCCGTAGAAGAGAGGATCGGAGCGCTTACCGGAGGACGTGGTGTAGATCAGCCAAATTCAATTTTATAACTCAAAGTAAAGTGAAAAAAATACTTATTGCGACGACAAATCCCGGGAAACTCAAAGAATTAAAAGATCACTTGAAAGAATTTGAAATTTTAAGTTTGAGTGATATTGATAGTGTTATTGAGGAACCGATTGAAGACGGAAAAACTTTTGCGGACAATTCACTGATCAAAGCGAAATATTACGCTGAAAAAACAGAACTTTTAACACTCGCCGATGACAGTGGATTATGTATAAATGCATTAGACGGCAGACCCGGCGTATTCTCAAGCCGATACGCGGATGGTGATTACGAAAAAGCCCACCAAAAACTTTTCCAAGAACTTGCTGACAAAGACGATAGGTCTGCTTATTTTCAGTCCGTAATAACCCTATACGATCCCGAAAATAACAAATACGAACAATTTGAAGGTAAATGTCAGGGGAAAATTTTGAAAGAATCTCGCGGGACAGGCGGGTTCGGGTACGATCCCATTTTTATGCCCAGTGGTCTCGAAAAATCTTTCGGAGAATGTTCCCCAGAGGAAAAATATAAATACGACCACAGAAAAAAGGCTATAGATAAGCTTGTTAATTGTCTAGAGAAATAGATTGATGTTTGTCTGGGGACGGTGTTTATAGTATTATGTTTTTGTAACTTTTCGGGCAGAAAAGTATTTGGAGAGGTGGCTGAGTGGATAAAATATAAACTGCTTTATATTTTATCGGGAGCGAAGCGGACGTGGCGCACGGTCTGCTGACTGAAAGGTGAAAAGCGAATACTTGGAGCTTTGTTCCTGTAAGGAAGCAGCGTTTAGAGCGAAATATATTGGAGAGGTGGCTGAGCGGTCGAAGGTGCTCGCTTGGAAAGCGAGTGTGGGTTTACGCCCACCGCAGGTTCGAATCCTGTCCTCTCCGCATAAAACACAAAGTCTTGGTGCGACAGCACTGAGACTTTTGTGTTTTACCGCAGAGGCGGGATTCGAACTGGAAAGGGGTCGGGAAAACTCTAGTTTTCCCGTGGAGGAGGTTTTTGGAACCGTGGGTTCCGAAAGCGCAGAGAGCGAAGCGAGTGAGCAGTGAGTGTTCCTGTCCTCTCCGCATAAAACACAAAGTCTTGGTGCGACAGCACTGAGACTTTTGTGTTTTACCGCAGAGGCGGGATTAGAAGATAGCTCTCTTCTCTATGGACTCATGAGTAACTATTGACTAAAGATCAAAAATATATAGTATACTAGGTACATTTTGTTACAGTACTTTAATGAAGCTACTGCCATAAAATGTAGAGAAATGAACATAAAAAATAGAAAAGAGAGAATTTTTAATCACGGCGATCTTCTTGTCGGACACAAAAAATTATAGATCATTAAAGATATTATAATTTGTTTTCAAAAAAGATGGCAAGAAAACGTTATTTCTTTTAAGTGTAAATCAGACTGTTTACTACAAATAGTAAATTTTTATGAATGTTGTTGATCTCAGAAAAATAAAAAATTCAATTTTTAATTATAAAGAATTAGATCTGGACATAAAAAATGATCTGGATCTACAAATTTATAATAATTTTAGAAACAAAGAAGTAGAATTCATAAATCAATTAAAAGGATCATTTGCTTTTTTGTACGATGACAATGTAAACAATGTCATCTTTGCTGTGCGAGATTGGATAGGGGAAGTGCCGTTGCATTACATTGTTAAAGAAGAAAGTATATATTTTGCTAACTTCATTGAAGACTTGAGAGACAATGTTCCCGGTTATAAATATGATGATGTTGTAGCTTTAAATCGTTCGGAGTTGTTGGTAATAGACAAAAAGAAGGGAATCATTGAAAAAAAATTATATTATAATTTTAATCAAGAAGATATTTCTGCAGAGCATCAAAATATTGAAAAGATCGCTCTAGATATACACGATAGACTTTTGGAGTCTACTAAACTCAGATTTGATTACTTTAACAAAAAAGAACAGGCTGTTCTTCTTTCGGGCGGAATAGATAGTATGTCCGTTGCTTATTTTGTCAGTTTGTTTGATAAAAATATTCCCGCTTACACGTTGCAGATAGGTGACAACGAATCCACCGATGTGATACGGGCCAGAATGATAGCGAAACATTTTGGTCTGGAGCACAGGATCATTAAAGTACCTAAGGATCGAGTGCTGGCTTGTATAGACAGATCTATAGAGAGTAGCGAGATATTTCATCTTTATAATGTTTTTTGTGCTATTGGTATGGATCTTATGGCAGAAACTTTAAAAAATGACGGGATCTTATATGTTCATACCGGTGAGGGAGGTAATGAATGTTTTGGTGATTATTATGATTGGATCATTTATGACGAAAAAACGAACAGAAAAAAAATATTACAAACAACTTCTGAAGATTTTAAAACACCATTAGGAAGAGAAGCTTATGTGTGGGGGAATTTAGTTGCGGAGAAAAAAGGCAGATATAACGCGCAGCTTGGTAGTGGGCTTGGAAAACACGGCGGCAGTAGAATGTACAAGCCAATGTATAAAAAGGGCATTACGTTGTTAAGTCCATATTTTGATAAAAAAATTATGAAGATCTTAACTAATATTTCAGTTGATACATTAAAAAATATTGGCGGTAAACCCGGTTTTATGTCGTTGGCTTTCAAGAAAGAAACAGAAGAAGGAAAAATTCCAAAAGAATTTTTTGATGTAAAAAAGATCAGATTGCAAGATGCCTCAGAGGATGGAGCTGGCGACGGACTCACGGAAACACTGCTAAGGTCCGGTTACGATCAGAAAAAAATAATAGAGCTGTTTAATAATATATTTCAAGCAGATGTTAAAGAAAGGCAACATTTAAAAGAAACTATTTTAGTAAAAGAAGATAACTTATAAAAATTATGTGTGCGATAACAGGTGGAACTTTATCATACGATGAAGCAGAAAAAGGAATAAAGTATATGCATAGAGGAAATGACGGGCATAGCATTTTTTCTTTTGATGATCACAAAGTAGTTTTTGGTTTTCGCAGGCATTCAGTTATAGCGCCGGAGGATGTTAGGTCAATGCAGCCGGTTGTTGCGAAAAATAACAATGTCGCACTGGTGATGAACGGTGAAATTTTTAATTATAAGTTTTATAAAGAAAAACTTTTAGAATTGGGTGTAAATTTTGAATCAAAAGGCGATGCCGAAGTATTATTGTATTTGTATTTAAAAGATAGAGACAATTTTTATAAAGCCGTTGGTGAATCTATGTGTGCCGTTGGAGTTTTTGACTATCGGGGCGATGACCCTAAAATTGTAATTGCAAGAGATTGGATAGGGGAAGTGCCGTTGCATTATGTATATAAAAAAGATAAAAAAGAATTTATTTTTGCCAGTGAGATCAAGGGCTTGTTGGGGGTTGTTTGTGATGATATACAAGATATCAAAGCGCTGGAGCCGGGTCATGTTTTAGAAGTAAACTTGAATAGTTTTAATTCACAGGATAGAAAATATTTTGATCGGTATAATGATCCACAAAAAGATACGTATGTTGATCTGGATTCAATTGGTAAAGAATTAAGAAATCGTTTGGAGAAAACAGCTGAGGCAAGAATAATATCGGATGTGCCGGTTTGCTGTCTGTTGTCCGGAGGTGTGGACTCCACCATTACCACTTATTTGGTAAAAAAGATATTAGATAGAGAAGGGAAAGATCTGTCTTTATATTGTTTCCATGTTGAAGGACATCCTATAGATAAGAACAGTGATCTATATCATGCTCGTAAAGTTGCCAAATATTTCGGGATAGAGAAACAATTAAATGAAGTTTGTATACAAGAAGACGATATCATAGAAGCAATCCCAGAAGTTATACATGGTCTGGAAGACACAAGGTCAAAAGATTTTAACGTTTACACGGCTATTTATAATCATTTTCTTGCAAAACGCATAGTAGCGGATGGTTTTAAGGTTGTCTTCAATGGTGAAGGGTCCGATGAGTTTCATGGAAGCTATGGGAGTTGGGGAAGTTTTGCTATAGATCCGAAAGATATTATCCAAATTGATTTTAGAAAGAAAATGGCGGGAAATTTATATAAAGGAGTGTTGCAAAGAACATCAAAAACAATGATGTACTCCGGTCCTCTTGAAATGCGTAGCTTCTTTTTATCACCCGACGTTGGAAATTATATTATGAATATACCGCCTCAGTTTTTAAGACAGGGTAATGTCTGGAAAATACCGCTCGTAGAAGCGTTTGAGGATGTTATTCCGAAAGATATATTGCAAAGACCAAAAGAGAGACCTCAGGATGTTACAGGCATAATGTCACTGAAAGAAAAAATAATTGATAGGTATAAAGATTTTGGGAATACTGATCATGATATCTTTTCAAGTATTTTCGAGAAAAAATTTATTAAAAGTAAATAAAAAGATATGAAATACGCAGATGAAATAAAAAAAATATTTGAAGCTCATGAGAACTTAAAAGGAAAATGTACAAGAACTAATGTAAGACCGCTGTCTTGGTTGGAACAATTGGGGGGGTTTGATGTCGTTGGAAAATTTGAGAATCAACAAATTACAGGATCTTTTAAATATAGAGGGGCATATAATTACATGCTACAACAAGATAAGAGACGCTCGGTCGTTGCCGCTTCTGCCGGAAACCATGCCTTGGCTGTTGCTGAAGCCGGAAAGAAACTAAACATTAAAACAACTATTTGTATTCCTACTAATGCAAGTTCTATTAAAAAGGATCGTCTGGCGGCATATCCTCATTCATTGCTTCTGGAAGGAGCTTCTCTTGAAGAGACAGGTCAATTTGCTATAGAGTTAGCTCACAAGAAAGATTGGGACTATGTATCACCATATAATAATGAGAAAATTATCCACGGACAAGGAACGGTCGGTATTGAATTTTTAGAGCAAGTAAAAGATCTGGATACTATTGTGGTGCCCGTTGGCGGAGGAGGACTTATCTCTGGTGTTGCGCTTGCAGCAAAACATATTAAGCCAGATATCAAAATTATAGGTGTGGAACCGGAACTATATTCAACCTTTTATTCCATGAAAACCTATGGAAAATTAAAAAAAACTGCAAATAGCCCGACTTTTGCTGATGGTTTAGCCGTTAATTTAGAAGAAAAGAGTATTACTCCGGAGATAATCAGAGATTTTGTAGATGAGATAGTTTTGGTAAGTGAAGAAGAAATAGCTGCCGGTGTTTTGGCTCTTCTATACCACGAAAGTCAATTAGTTGAAGGCGGTGGAGCAGCAGGTCTTGCCGCTCTTATAGCAGGTAAAATAGATAAAAATAATGGCAAGATAGGGATCATATTTACCGGTGGCAATATTACAACTTCTAATCTATCCAAAATAATAAATTATCCTTTTACGGAAAAAATTCTCTTTGATTATATTAATATTTATGGGGAAAAAGTCTCAAAAAAAATTCCTTTGAAAGGAGTGAATTTTTCTGATAATTTAGAAAGGAGTGAAAAAATAGATTTAGCGAAGCTGGGCGATCAGGACACAGATGTTCTAGAAGATATAGAATACCTGAAGGGGAGGTATGATGATGTCCACAAAAAAATTCAAAAATATCACTATAGGTTTGATGAATATATCAGTTATTGTGAAATAAAAAAAATATCAATTGACAGATCTTCCGTAGAAACCTTTAAAAATTTAGACCAAATAGCCAAGAAAGAGCTATCAGAGCTTCAAAAATTTGAAAATTTGAAGCGTATTAAGGACCCTGTTGATTACAACAAGAACTATACGGAATATATACAAAAGTATCGCTCTTTGCTTCATGTTGTTCAGGCAATGTCTTTGGTTTTAGATTGGAGGTCAGCATCCTATGGTCAGAGTGTGGATACTATGTTTTTCAACTTGAATAGTCAGGACAATCCGAGTGTAAATTATAATCGTTATGAAAGTGACAGACTTGTCAGTATAGAAAAGCAAATGGCGGAAGTTTTAGGAGTTGATCAAAACAAGACAAGTGTACTTTTGACATCGTCCGGAATGGCAGCTTATACTTTGATTGAAAGCTATTTGATAAGACACGTGTTAAATCTGGGAGACAAGGTTTATATTCCACAATATTTATATTTTGAAACTAATGAGCAGATATCACAGATCAATGGTATCGAAGTTTTGCACGAGGATGTGTATAAGGTGGACGAAGTGATAGACACTATCAAGAGAGAAAAACCCAAGATAGTTTTTTTGGATCCCATTATCAATACGGTTGATCTTAGAATGACAGATGTATATCAAGTTGTTGATAGAGTGTCTAAGTTTGAATTGCAATACGATATGTTTATAGCCATAGACGGCTCTTTGATGTCCGGAGAGTTGGACCTAAAGAGACTTTTTAACAATCAAAACGAGCGATTGCATATCATTTATTATGATAGTTGCAGTAAATATTTACAATTAGGTATGGATATTGCCATGGGTGGATTGGTAGCATTTCCTGTTGAGTTAAGTCCGCTTTTTGACAGACTTAGAAGAAATACAGGAACCATCTTATATGATGTAGCCGCTAACATTTTTCCCGAATATGACAGAAAAACCCAAAAAAGACGCATGAGAAGATTTGCAAGAAACGCTCTCTTAATAAGTAAAATTGTAGGATCAGACAAGGAAATTGCCAAAGTATTTAAAGTTATATATCCAATGCTAAAAAATCATATAGATCATGAAGTATCTAAAAACTATGATTCTGTTGGCGGTATCATAACCTTTTCTTTCAAAGATGAATCTCTTAACAGTAGGGAATCTCTAAACAGTTTGATCGAGCTTATTTTACATTTTGCCAAAAAGAATAAGATATCTATTACCAGAGGTCTTAGTTTCGGTTTTTCTCTGCCGAGAATCTCTGCAGCATCATCTATGGCTGAAAATACTCCTCCTTTTTTGAGATTATCTGTTGGCGACAGATCCTATGTCGAAACGACTCTTTTAGCCGAAAGTCTATTGTTGGCTGTAAAGGAATATTTGCAAATTAAGGATCTTAGGTAGCAATATGTCATTATTTGACAAAAAAGTAGAAAATATTTATTTTGTTGATCCGGTTTTGGTTGCTCAAAAAAACAAAAAGTATTCCAAGATATTGGCAACTATATTGGACTTTTGTTATGGAAGTGATTATCCGGGAACTTCAACGGATGAATATAAAAATTTTGTTGATATCCGATCAGGAAAACAAAAAACTGTTTTTTGGGCAATAACCGATAGTGATAAAAAAGACAAAAAATTCGGAACTTCTTCGATGATTGATGTTGGTCATGAATTTGGTAAAGGGTTTGCTGAGATGGGTAAAAGCGGGTCTATGGGAGAGGGCGGTTCTAAATATGGGTATGCTCGTTTTATTAAGGAGTGGGAGCAGAAAAAGTATGGACTTGATGTTTTTTCTTCTATATTAACCACAGTAAGGAATTGTCCGGAAAGGATTGGTAAAAAGGGTCAGATAGTAAAGGCGGGTATCGGGGTGAGAATTTTGTTCTTAAAATATTTAAAATTTGAACAATGGGGTTTGGCACCGTGGTATCTTATGCCCGATGATAACAAGGGATCATATGAGATTTTAGATCTGTTGTTGAAATACAGAAATAGACATGATAATCTGAATTTTCTTAAAAAAGCCAAAGTATCATTATATTACAAGAGAGATAGAGATCTTTTAGACAAATTTGTTAAGTTAAATTATAAAACAAAGGTCAGTTACGCCGATACGACAAAACATGATGAGGAAAATACTGGTTGGACATTATTTACTCCAACACTAAAAAGCAGGTCGAATCCTCAAATGCTAGTTCATACTACTGCAAATAAAAATACATTTCATGCGACTTTTAAGAAGATGAAGAAAAATTTGTCGGCTGCAAATATTGTTATATTGCCGCTGGAAGTTTTTACTTTGAAAATACAAAAATTTATTAAGCACGACGGTTGGATCTTAATTGGGTTTATTCCGGGTAGTGTAAAAAGCGATGATATTGAACCTTATAAAGGAATGTGGGTAAAATTAAATTCAAAACAACCGATCATAAAACCTCTTTATTTGAGTGAAAAATTCAAAGATCAATTTTCACCGGAATGGTATTTTAAATGGGTGCGATCTGTGATCAAAAAAATGGATAAAAATAGATAATTATGAATTTATACGAATATCAATCAAAAGAACTTCTTGCCCAATACGGTCTAAATATACCGAAAGGCATTACGTTGTCTGATGTCAATGGTGTGGAGAATGCTCTCAAAGAAATAGGTGATAACTGCGTAGTAAAAGCACAAGTGCATGCAGGGTCACGGGCTATGGCAGGAGGTATTAAATTTGCTCTCAACGCAGTTGATGCAAAAATATTTACTGAGCAATTGCTCCATAATAAGATCATTACACCTCAAACAGAAAAGGAAGGTCTGTTAGCGAAAAGTGTTTTACTAGAGGAGGCAATTGACTTTGAAAGAAGTTTTTATGCTTCACTGATCGTTGATAGATCTACGCAAAGTGTCGTCTTGATGGTTTCTCGCGATAATGTGGATGATATTGAAAAAACAGCAAAAGAGCATCCTGAAAGTATTGTGAAAAAAACAATTGATATAAATACAGGTTTATCAAAAAAAGTTCTGGGCGAAATCGTGTCTGTGCTAGGTATTGAGGAAGAATATCAGGATTCTTTTTCTCAACAATTACAAAATATGTTTTCTCTGTTTAAAGAAAAAGATCTTCTGTTGTTAGAGATCAATCCTCTTGTTCTGGCAAAAGACGGCAAGTTTTATTGTTTAGACGCAAAAGTTGAAGTTGATGACAGTGCCTTATATAGGCAACCGTATGTTTTATCTTTGATACAGCAGAATAATGCATCGGAAAAAATAACAGATGATCCGGACTTTAATTTTAGTTATGTGGAGCTCGATGGTGTCATTGGCTGTATGGCAAATGGTGCCGGGTTAGCCATGGGTACTATGGATCTACTTATAAATAACGGTCTAAAACCGGCAAATTTTTTAGATCTAAGTGGGGCTGTTACAAACAATAAAGTTTCGAACGCCTTGGGAAGAATATACCAAAATAAAAAAGTTGAAGTTATTTTTATAAATATATTTGGAGGTATTGTTCATTGTGATATTGTGGCAGAGGGTGTTATTGATACAATAAAACAAAAAAATATTGATAAACCGATTTTTCTAAGATTTGCCGGAACGATGGCGGAAGAAGGCATTAAAAAAATAAAAGATAGCGGTTTGAATATATTTATAGGATCTGATACAGGTTCTATAATAAAAGAAATTAAGAATATTATTTAAATATGAGCATTATAATCAATAAAGACACCAAAGTAATATGTCAGGGGATGACAGGGAAAGAAGGGACTTTCCAAACTCTTAGAACTCTCAAATACGGCACAAATGTCGTAGCCGGTGTGACGCCGGGTAAGGGAGGTATGGAACATTTAGGATTACCTGTTTTTAATACTATGCTGGAAGCTGTCCAACAAACAGGAGCGAAAGTTTCTATAATTTATGTTCCCATTACCGCTTCTAAAGCGGCAATGTTAGAGGCCGTAAACGCAGGAATTGAAATTATTATATGTATAACAGAAGGTATTCCGGTTCATGATATTTTGGAAGTTAAATCAGTACTCAAAGAACATAAATGTATTTTAATTGGCCCAAATACTCCCGGTGTTATTACTCCGGGAGAGAGTTTGCTTGGTATTATGTCAGATAATATTTTTAAGAAAGGTGGTGTTGGAGTGATATCCAGATCCGGCACTTTAACCTATGAGGCAATAAAACAATTAACCGATGAGGGAATTGGACAAAGCACTTGTATCGGAATTGGAGGCGATCCTATAATTGGCACAGATATCGTTTTTCTTTTAGACAAATTTGAAAAAGATAGCGAAACAAAACAAATTTTGATCATAGGGGAGATAGGAGGTTCTTTTGAAGAAGACGCTGCTTTATATATCAAAAAAAATGTCAGTAAGCCGGTATTTGCGTATATTGCGGGAAAAAATGTTCCGAAAGGAAAAAGAATGGGGCATGCCGGAGCTATTATTAAAGGAGAATCAGGCAATTATGAGAATAAAATAAGATCTTTAAAAGAAGCGGGGATTTGTATTATAGACGATCTGAATAAGATAGGTGAATCTATATCAAAGAAAAATAAATCATATCACACTTACGTTACATAAATAGGTAGTTAGAAATCCTTTTCGGTGTGAGCGTGTCTCGGGCAAGGATTATGGTTCAAAATAAGTGTTTTTTGTGGTAGTCTTGAAATATGCGAAAGATAGTGGTCGGCTGTGTTATTGTTTTAGTAGTGCTGTATTTTGGGGGGCGCTATGTGACAAAAAATGCTGTTGTTGGAGACATGCGGCAGTTTATTCATGCGGCAGATACTCAGGATATTGATACTGTATATAATTATTTTACAGAAAGGACCCGACAGAGCATTTCCTTGGAAATATTTGATACAGCATTGGCAACCGCGGTTAAGGAAGGAATATACTCAAGCGATGCGATAGATGAAATAGAAGATATTGATCTTGGTTGTGGAATGTGTTTATTTCTGAAAGAAGGTACCAAAGTAAAAATTACAACAAAAGATCATTTTGTCGAATTTGTTCGAGAAGGCGACGAATGGAAATTGTCCAAATGGCAAAAAAAGTAATATACAATCTCAAAGAATTATTATGATCGATTATATATCAAGACCGGAAGAAGAGTGGAAAAAAGAATTAACAAAAGAGCAGTATGAAGTGATGAGAGGGGATACTGTGGAGATCCCATATACCGGAGAATATTTGACTACTATAAAAAGAGGTTTTTATTCATGTGCCGGATGTGGAACAGAACTATTTTCATCAAAGACCAAGTTTGATCATGGATCAGGGTGGGCGTGTTTTAGTGATACCGTTCAAGAAGATCTTTTGGGAACACGATTCGGAACACGTCTTGGGACGGAACAAACAGAAGTGTTTTGCAATACTTGTAAAAGTCATATGGGACATCTCTTTAAAGATGGTCCTGTCACAAAAAATGATGGAACAAGGTATAGTATTAACTCTTGTTCTCTTACTTTCAAAAAAAGCGAGAAAAGATAAAAGTCATAAACTAGAATAACAGTAAAAACCCTTGGTTAGCAAGGGTTTTTGTGTCCTTTAGATTCAAGATACATAAAGGACAATATATATAGGACATGTAGACTAAAAGGACATCGGTCCTTTATAACGCTTTCTGTACGGATATGACCTTTAAAACTGGAAGTTTACATAAAAGACAGATCAAAACAAAAAGCAAACATGACCCATAGAGGAATATTTATAATTTATGACTTTTATCTTTTTTATAGATAAAGATATTTTGAATTTATCTAAACCTGATTTTTGTATTCAAAAAGGTCTAAAGGTCAAGGGGTAAACGATTGACAAAATGCAGAAAATGTTTAGTTTAGTAAGTAGTTCTAGATCACTCTTTAAGGTATATATACCTTAACTTATTATACTGAAATGCACTAAATTGTTGTGTATTGAAAACCAAAAAAGTACCACGTACTTTTTACATATTATTAATTTAACTAAGCACTATTTATGAAAAACATTACAGAAAAAATGTTTCATTCGTTTGTAGGTATTACTTTTGCCGTCTTTGTGCTTGTCGCCGGATTGTTGAGTTTTTCAACAATGGCATCTGCGCAAACTCCGCAGGTATGTACCGCTCCTCTTGATGTGGTTCTTGTGTTTGACAGATCTCATAGTATGGGCTATGACACTGAATATCTTGGAGGTGGCAATTACGGACCAATACAACCGCTTACAGATGCGCAAAATGGAACGATTGCGTTCATTGATATTTTGACATCAAACGATGCTGTCGGACTTGTCGATTTTTACGGAAATGCGGTTTTGACAAATATACTGACAACAACTTTTTCGACTGTTTCAAGCAATGTTGGACTCGACTGGCTTTTGGGTTGGACAAATACAGGTGCGGGTATTGATACTGCACACGCTGAACTTTTGGCGAACGGGCGCGATGATATAAAACAGATCATGATCGTATTGTCAGATGGAAATCCGACAAAACCAGGTAATGAAAGTGATGCGGCTACTTACGCGTTGCAACAGGCAAGTGAAGCAAAAGCAGATGGTATTATCATTTATACTATCGGATTTGGTAATGATGTAAATCCAAGCTTCTTGGAGAACATTGCATCTGATCCTTCTTATTATTTCTATACACCAACAAGCGCAGGGCTTGAGGATGTATATATGGCTCTTGCTGAAATTGCATGTGAACTTGACGACAAAGAAATACAAGCCAAAGCACTTCTAGATCACAATTGTGATCATGACGAATGGCATTTTGTCATCAATCAAATTGATGATGAAGAAAATGCGCCAGCTACGATTCACGTAACATGGGCGAATGGAAATAATGAGGATCTTTCTCTTGACGATCCATTTACGGGAGGAGTTGCAGATTATCGTTCAACCGGCAATCTTGATTCAACGGTAACAAGTGCTACAGCAACGATCTATGAAGAGTGGGATGGTCAATTTAACCTCTCACACGGTCCGGACGTATGTCCGATCCTTGGTTCTATCAATATTTGTAAGATAGTGATCAATGAAGAAGGTGAGATCGTTGGTGGAAGTGAAAACGATGGAAACTTTACCGTAGAGGGAATCGAAGTAACAAACCACCCAACCGTTGATGATTCTGTTGACGTGTTGGCTTCTGCGTACTTTGAGACCTCACTTACGTTCAATGCCGATCTTATTGGTGGTGATGGAGTTAATGACGCACAATGTATTCCGTATGATGACCTTGCGATGGGTGGATATTTCTATTCAGAAGAAGTCATTGTTGGAAACAATTGGTTTACCCCTTTGTACAACGACGGCGCAAACATGTCGCTTGTATCACTTGGTAATTTTTTTCCATATAGTGGAGAACTTTTTACTGATGACGGAGGGGTAGATGATAACGGTCGAAACACAAACGCTGATGGACATATTGTCCTTTCCGAAAGCAGGCCGGATCGTACATTGATTATCCTTAATCAATACGAGGTTCCTGACGTACCCCCACATTACGGACCTTATTGTGGTGATGGAAACATTGATACACAACTTGGAGAACAATGTGACACGGGACACTTAGTGGGAGGAGCTCCTCAACTTGGGTGCTCAGTACAGTGTCAACCCATTACAGGAGAATGTTCTGAAAAGGTGTTTGCGCGAGCGGTGGTAACTAAAGTTCAAAACGAACAAGGAACGGAAGGTATGACAAGTGATATATTCCTTGGTACCGACACTCTTCCTATCCCAAGCGAAGCGTGGTTTATGACATATGATGGATCATCATACATAGATGATCCTGACGTTAACGGATATGAAGATGTTCCCGGACTTGCTGTACAGAGAGACAACGGTTCTATTACTGTTAGACATTTTGGATCTCATCCAAACGAATGTATACAAAAGCGAGAGCATGTGGAAGGATATCTTGAATTCTACAATGCGGGAATCCTTGATGTTGCAAATGACGACAATCCATCTCAGAATAAAATGGAAAACTGGGGTCCGGATATGGTTGCTCAAAAAGCGATCAATGCAGGCAAAGACGCTGCGTGGATCGAAGGAAACAAATCACATTTCTGGATGACAGTAACAGTTGCAGATGATAGCTACTTTACTAATTGGGGTCCAATTCCTGTTTGTGAAGTGGTGAACGAAGCTCCGATTGCAATCCTGAAAGCAGATCCAACAACGGTATATGTTGGTGAAAATGTTGCTTTTGACGCAGCAAGTTCTACTGACGATGTTGGAATCGTAGAATATCTTATTGAATTCGGTGATGGAGCTACAAGTTCTCTTTCTGTTATTTCACACTCATACGGCGCAACAGGGACTTACTTCGCAGTGCTTACTGTTACTGATGGTGAAGGTGCAACAAGTACTGATATGGTGGAAGTTACTGTTATTCCGGAAGATGTTCCGGTTTGTCCAAGCGTTGTTGTAGTAAGTAATACAGAAGACATGGTTGTCGGTGGAAGTAATGCGATAGAAACATACGATGAACATACCGCTTGGACGGCGATAATTGAGCTTGCTACGTGGATCTGGGAACATTATTATGTTCAAAATCCTGAAACAGAAGAGACTGTTAATTTCACAAAAGACTTCGGCATTATAGGTCTTCCCGCAACCACGACACTTATGGTTGCCGCGGACAATACTTATACGGTACGGGTAAACGGTGTAGAAGTTGCTACGTCAACAGATGAAAATAATTTTCAATTGGAGACACAGGACGAATATGACGTTACCGGCATGTTGCATGCGGGAATAAACACTATTTCCTTTGAGGTAACTAATCTTGAGCAACCAGGAGGAACACCTCAATCAAATCCGGCTGGTCTGTTATACAGACTTGAGGTTGAAATTGAAGGAGATTCGTGTCTTATGGAAAACACCGAACCTGAGATATTTGGCGCAGATACACCACTTATCCTTTATGTTGGAGATACCGGTATCGACACATTGGCAATGGCGGGTGTGACAGCAGATGATACCGAAGACGGAGACTTAACATCAGAGATAGATGTTGATGTTTCAGGAATTGATACATCAATTGTTGGTACAACAAGTATTACATATACGGTTGATGATCATGGGCATCCTACTGGGATCAATATCCTTTCTGACACAGTTATTCGGGAAGTTCAGGTTGTTGCAGTGGGTGTGAATATTGCACCAACAGCTATCATTACAGGTGTCACAACAGTAATACTTGGTAACCCTATCATGTTGAGCGCAACAAGCTCAGATGACACAGATGGGACGATCGAAGAATACTTATGGGAGTTTGACGGAGCTACGAGTTCCGCAGACACTATGTCTCATACATATTCTGCTACAGGGACTTATCCTGTTGTGCTTACTGTAACTGACAACGATGGAGCTACGAGTACCGATACGGTAAATGTTATAGTCGAAGAAGAGGCTGTTGAAGAAAATCAACAACCGGTTATTACTCTTATATATTCAACATTAACTCTAACGGTGGGAGATTCATTCGACGAATTCGGAGGACATGCAACAGCAGATGATGTTGAAGACGGAGATATCACTGGTGATATGATCGCTACAAGTACGGTAAACACTGCCGCTGCAGGTTCATATACTGTTGAATATGGAGTGAAAGACTTGGAAGGTCTTGCGGCTGATCCAAAAACGCTTATTGTCACAGTGAACAACAAGACTGTTGTCTCAGGAGGTGGCGGAGGTGGAGGTGGGTATTACCCGATGCTCTATATAAACGACGAACATGTTGAATATCTCGGAGGAGGTAGTGCGCTTGTTACATGGACAACCAATTTGTCCGCGACCAGTCAAGTTGTGTACGGAGATGAATCAATTTCATCTGTCGGAAGCCCTGCTCTCTATGGATACGACGCGAAAAATGATGAAAATACAGTATTGACAAAAGACCATAGTATGACGATCACAGGTCTTACCGATGGTATGCAGTACTGGTTCCGACCGGTATCAGATCGAGCGTGGTCAGCAGAAGTATACGGCGATGAGGTTACTTATACTTTCCAGCCGATCGTTGAACCGACACAATGTGTCTATCTGCTCGAATACATTCAGCTTGGCGCTGCCAACAACCCCGTTGAAGTTGAAAAACTTGAAAGATTCTTGAATGAATACGAAGGTGAGAGTTTGGCTGTGAACGGCCTTTATGAACAAGCAGATTTTGAAGCTGTTGAGAGATTCCAAATAAAATACAGAGAAAGTATTCTTGACCCTTGGAATCATGATGCTGCAACAGGATATGTATACATTACAACAAAGAAAAAGATTAACGAGATATACTGTAACAGTGAATTTCCGTTGAATACCGGACAAGAGGCAGAGATTGCAGCATTTAGTGCACTGCTTCAGGGTATCGCGCAAGTGGCAACTACAGACAGTACCGACGATATTGAAGAGATAGATTATGGAAGTACTGTCGGACTTGGAAGCGACGATGAAGAGGGGACAACTCTTGCTGATGCAACTACTGATACAGACACAGAAAGTATTCAAACTCAAAAAGGACTCCTTGCGGGGATCCTTGGGGTACTGGGATTCGGTGATGATGAAAAAGAAACAGTTGACGCAGAAGATACAAAAGTTGTCGAGGTGGAAGACGGTGAAGAAGATGAACTCCTTGCGGATGTTACAGAGGACACAGACGAGAAACGAACACTTGCCGCTGTCGTGTTGGGAGGTGTTATGACCGTAGCGACTTCTTACTGGTTCATTTTCTTACTCGCGGTATTTGCGGTCATTCTCTTTCTTCGCATTCGCGGAGCAGAAAAAGCGTAATTATTCTTAAAAACTTAAAAAAGTGAGACAACACTTCTAAAAAATACAGAGTACACAAAAAATAGATATAGTACAAAACAAGAAAACCGCGCATCGGCTGACAAGTCGGACGCGGTTTTCTTGTGTTTGTTTGAGGGTTTGATCGATCTAATCCACCGCAAGGGGGTTAATGTATGAGATGTAACAAAGTATAAGGGATCTCTCGCGACTCGGGTTGACCCCCTCGCTGCACTGCGTTTTACAAATCAATCGCTAACGCTCTTGAGTAAAACGGGAGCTTGTTGTCGAGATGACAAAGTGATGTAAGATGACAAAAATAACGCAAGCTAACAAAAGGGAAGTCGAGATGACAAAGTGGCGTTCATCTTTTCGGGTAAATTTTTAGGAATAAATGGGAATAAAGTGGCTCAATAAAGGTGTTTAAATAGAGGTGGAAAAACTTGACAAAATAATAAAAAATGGTAGTTTTGGGCACAGAAGATAAAACATGGTCGAACATTGGTGTTTCTGGAATTCTGGACATCACTGATGTTTTCTCTTTTTTGGCCCAAGCAAGGGGCCTGATTATTAACAAGCGTACAAGCTTGCAATTCAGGTCTCTTCTATCAAAGAAGGCCTGTTTTTTGTACGTTGACATTAAACTATAATATGAAAAAAATTAGCTACTTAGTTTTAGTGATCTTTTTCTTTGCTGTAAATGTTTTAGCACATTGTGGAAATGGTGTGAGTGGTGAAGTGCGAGGATTACCGGAAGGACAATCCGCAACGGTTGTTGCTGATTGTTCTAGTGCTACAGACGTGGTGACACATCCTGTTAAAGGATATTCTTTAACAGGATTACCTGACGAAGTTTGTACTATTACGGTACAAGCACCAAGTAACTGTACAGTTGATCCATCTCTAGGTCATTCATTTGATTTTAGCGAGGAGCCCGGAATCAGATCAAATAAACATTTTTATTTGACATGCGAACCCGATCCGGAACCATTTACAATTATCACAAAAAAGATAGTTTGTGAAAATGAATCTTATCTTCCAAATTGGGGTGCAAGCTCAACGCCTATTACTGAAAATACAGCTACTGAGTTTCTTTCCTTAGTAAATGCGAGCGGAACGGTATGTGAACTTAATGATTGGGCTTTCCAGTGGGCACCGCAAGGTACTTCTAATCCTGGCGACGGTGTCACAGAAGCGGGTACTCCGTGGACAACATTCACAGGAGGATCGGTAGAGATTGATATGTCACTTGTAGAAGGTGATAGTTATGTGTGGGTCCGGGAAGTAACAGATCCTGCATACGTTCCATTTACAGGAGCAAACACAACAGAAGATGAAAGTGCGGAAATGTACTGTCATACTGATACTCTTAAATACGATAACTATGACAGGGTGGATGGAATACAAGCGGGCGAAACTTACTATTGTATAGGTTTCAACGCCGAAATTCCACCGGACAATATTGGTCCTATCGCTGTTATTACAGGCACCACAACAGTAACACTCGGTGATCCTGTCATGTTGAGCGCAACAAGTTCATACGACACTGACGGGACGATAGTGGAATACTTATGGGAGTTTGACGGAGCCACAAGCTCTGCAGACACGATGTCTCATATTTATTCTGCCACGGGAACATACCCTGTTGTGCTTACTGTTACGGACGATGATGGTGCTACGAGTACTGCTACTGTTACTGTAGAAGTTGCTGTTGAGGAAGAAGGATCTGTAAACGAAGGTCCTACCGCTGTCTTAAAAGCGGATCCAACAACAGTATATGTCGATGAGACGGTTGCTTTTGACGCGGCAAGCTCTACTGATGATGTAGGTATTGTAGAATACCTACTTGAATTTGGTGATGGAGCTACAAGCTCTCTTGCTACAACAACGCATTCGTACAGTGCGACAGGAACTTACTCTGTAGTGCTTACTGTTACAGACGGTGAAGGTGCTACAAGCACAGATACGGTAAATGTTACAGTCGAGGAAGAAGAACAAGGTCCTTACTGTGGCGATGACGTATGTAACGGAAGCGAGACATGCTCTACTTGTTCACAAGACTGCGGTGCTTGCAGTATCGGAGGCGGTGGCGGCGGAGGATGGTTTCCCGTCCTTATAATTAGTCACGAAGAGGTTGAATATCTTGGCGATGGCAGTGTCACGGTGACATGGAAGACGAACCTTCCGGCAACCAGTCAGGTTGTTTACGGGGATGATTCCATAAATAGATCTGATCTTGGAAGCGTTCCGGAATATGGATACGATTCTGTCAATGATGAATCATTTAACATGAGAACAAGCCATAGTATGCTTGTTGCCGGATTGACGCACGGAACTCAATATTATTTCCGACCGGTATCTGATAAGGGCGGAATTGCGGAAGCTGTTGGTAAAGAAGTGACTTATACATTTGCGCAAGAGAATCCTACTCCTGTTGTATCAGCACCTCAAGTTTGTAATTATCTATTAGAGTACATCAAACTGGGGGCTAATAACAATCCTGTTGAAGTGGAAAAACTGGAAAAATTCTTGAATGAATTTGAGAATGAGAATTCTTCTGTGAATGGAATTTATGAGCAAGCTGATTATGAAGCTGTGAAAAGATTCCAAATAAAATACAGAGAAGACATTCTTGATCCATGGAACCACGATGAGGCGACCGGATATGTCTATATCACGACCAAAAAGAAGGTCAATGAGCTTTATTGTGAAAGGGAATTTCCTTTGACAGCGAGCCAAGAGGCGGAAGTAGTGGCTTTTAAGGCAATGCTTCAGAGCATTACACAAGAAGCGGCGGCTGAAAATGCTACCCAAAGCAATGTTGAAATTGAGGTTGTCGATTTGGGATCTGATGCAGAAGACGAGGGCACTGAAACTATTGATTATAGTATAATCGGAATGAGTGAATATGAACCTCCGTCGGCGACAGACGATGATACAACAAGCGAAGATGAACCACTTGCAGCAGCTGCAGCTGGTGCAAAGAGTAGTTGGACAACTTTTTGCTATTTTTACGGATTTATTTTTGTGCTAATACTCATTGGCGCAATTATGCTTCTTTATAAAATACGAAAAAACTAGTTTAATAGCTAAATAAAAATCAAATAAAGATCAAAAACCACACATGGTGACAGTATGTGTGGTTTTTTGTTTTCTTATGATCCTTGATGTTTCGTATTGGCTACCGGTATGTGTCTCAGTTGTTTTTTCATTTTTGAGCGATTTTTGTGGCAACTTTTTTGGGTTTAGAGCTTGTTTTTTTAGTATTGTTTCCGCTTGATCTTGTTTCAGTTTCTATTTCGACCATTTGTTCCAGCCGTCTAATATCAGCAAGTAGTTCGGAACGGTCTTTGTTGAAAAGGATAATATCAAATACGCTTTTTCCACCGTTCTTGGCATACAAACATCTATCACCAAGTTTTTTGTTTACTTCAATACTGAAAAATGATCTTAATTCCTGCGCTTTTTTTATACCGGTTAATTTTGTAAGTACTCCTTCATCTTTTGCGAAGAATTGAAAGACCGCAGTATGCCCGAGTACTTTTTTAGGGATGATGGGTTTTTCAGACGTTCGTATAAGGACATCATTAGCAGAATGATTGATCCCAAAGGATTTTATGTACATTACATGCCTAAAACCACCCAAACGCGGACCAACTTCGATGACTTTCCACCCTTGGTTTGTTTTGAGTAGCTCTATATGCGCGCTCGTGCTTCTTAGTCTTAGAGAATAGACGGATCTTGTTGCAACTTCTTCCGCCTCTTCAATGTCTTCTTTATTAAGAGTGGTCGGTGTAATTCGTTGGTAGCCAAAAAAATCGTCAAAACCGATAGAACGTCCTGTTTTTACATGTACAAGAGGACAGAAGCTAATGTTTCCTTTTGAACCGATATATGCGTCAACAGAATACATTTCACCCTCCATAAATTGTTCCACAAGCACGCTTGGTTCGCCGCGGCCGTTTGCTTCTTTGTAAATAGTACGGATCTTCCTGAATGTTGTTTTGAGTACTTTTTCCAGTTCTTCCTCGTGAAAACAAACACTTACAAGCAAACTGGCGGCTAGTCCCGCAGGTTTTACGACAACAGGGAATCCAACATCTTCTTCAATTTTTTTTAAGGTTACTTTTTTGGCATTGTGTACAACAGTAAATGGAGGAGTTATTGTTTTGTCGTAGTATGAGAACATTTGTCTCATGGCAATTTTGTCTGTAGCCCATTTAAGAGACTGTACAGTGGATGTTTTGACATACGGGAGGTGAGGAATGATCTTTTGTAGTTGGGGTACTACCGAATCACCGCGTACTACCACAGCGATTATTTCTTCAAAGTAGGGAAGGAGGGTCTTTGTGATCGCCTCGTCAGAATCCAGATCACATGAAAGTACGATATCTACTCCTTCGGGGATAGGAAAAGGATTTTTCTTTTTACTATCATATATGAGTGCCACCCGATGCTTTCGTCGGGTCTTTTGACCGAGCTTCTGGACATTTTCAACAGTAAGTTCCGGAATCTTTCCAGCATAAAGAATAATATTTTTGTGTTTCATATGTTTGTTATTTTGTTTCAATGCTAACGAATTTCTCAAGACGTCTTATGTCGGCAAGCAGTTTTGAACGGTCTTTATTGAACAACATAATATTAAAGACGCTTTGACCGCCATTTTTGGCATACAGACAACGATTGCCGAGTTTTTTGTTTATTTTAATATTGTAAAATGATTTTAGTTCCTGAGCTTTTTTTATTCCTGTTAATTTGATTAGTTTGCCTTCTTTTTTTGCAAAGAATTTTAAAGCAGCTGAATAGCCGAGAACCTTTTTAGGAACAACCACTTTTTCCGGAATACGAATAAAGATATCATTCATAGTATGATTGATCCCAAATGATTTTTTATACATTTGATCTCTAAAACCTCCGACTCTGGGTCCGATCTCAACCACTTTCCAACCCTTCTCGGTTTTTAGAAGCTCAACATGAGTTGTTGTGCTGCGAAGCCCGAGAGCGTGAATACCTTTTTTTGCTATACACTCCGCCTCCTCGATACTTTCTTTGTTTAAAAGAGTCGGGGTTATTTGTTGGTATCCGAAAAAATCGTCAAAACCGATAGTTTGCCCTGTTTTTACCGCTACAGGAGGGCAAAAAGTCACTTTTCCTCGTGAAGTGATATATGCGTCTATTGAATACAACTGACCGTCAAGAAATTGTTCAACCAATAATTCCGGTTCACCGCGACCGTTTGTTTCTTTGTATATGCGGCGCATTCGGATAAATGTTTTTTTGAGAAAGCTTTCCAATTCTTCATGATGGAAACAAATACCGACAAGAATACTTTGCGCCAGTCCTGCAGGTTTTACAATAACAGGGAATCCTAATTTTTCTTCCAGTTTTTTTCGCGTTGCTTTTTTTGCGTCTTGAGCAAGAACAAAATCAGGGGTTATTTTTTTGTCATAAACTCGAAAACGTCGACGCATTAAGACTTTTTGAGTTGACAAGTCTAAGGATTTTGCTGTTGGAGTTCGTAAATATGGAACATGAGGGATAACTTGCTTAAGGTGGGGAATCGTCTTTTCTTGTCTTGATGTAATAGCAAGCAACTCTTTTTTATAAGGACAAAGGGCCTCGGTTATTTTATCAGCGGAGTCAAATTCGCAAGGGATGACGATATCATAAGTTTCTACAAGTTTTTTGTCTTTAAGGGCTCTGTCTTTTTTGTTGTATAAAAGAGCAATACGGAATCTTCTATTGTGGGCTTGTTCAAACTCCCTTATGTTATCGATAACATATTGGGGTATTGTTCCGACAAATAAAATAATGTTTTTGTCGCAAGTTTTTGTATTTTCTGTCATAAAATATAAACACGCTCAAAAAGAGCGTCTTGATCAGTGTATGTTATTATACTATATTTTAGTCATATTGTAAAGGGTGGGCGGAATAGGTTCTGAGTGGCTCTGTCAATTGCATATATAACGATATACCCGCTAAAAGCACAATGCAAGATTGTTTTTTGTTTAATTTGTGTTATGGTTTTACGGTTTTAATGAGCCGTTTTTGATGGAAAATTGGAGTTTGATGACGGGGATTTCTCACGACTCGGGTTGACACCCTCGCTGCACTGCTGTTTTCTAATTCGCTTCGCTCAAAAGAAAACAGGGAGCCTGATGTCGAGATGACAAAGACCACGCAATGTGTGTCAAAAAAGAATAGAGTAGCAACAACACGTTCGTTTTGTCATTCCGAAACGAAGCGTCCAGCGGAGGGAGGAATCGCTTAAACTTGGGAAGTATAAACAAAGTATAAGAGATCTCTCCTGCGCCGTATTGTAGTTTGCATATCCAAATGGACGACATATGTCGTCCATTTGAGATGAAAATTACTCCGCAGCTTGGGCGGGAGTTTCTTCTTCCGTGCCTTCTGAGGGTGTTTCTCCTTCTGTAGTTTCTGCAGGAGTTTCTTCTTTCTTTTCTTCTTCTGTTGTGTCGGTTGCGTCTGTTACCGGCGCAACAACATTATCATTTTCTTTTTCGTCCATAATTTTATCAAAAAGTTAATTGATAACTAATAATTGTGTTATAGTGCAATACCTTTTGTTTTTTTTACGCGGTATATACAATAGGATTTGCACAAAGACATTATATCTTGTACGAGACGGTTATTGCAACCGTTTTTACACAGTTTGTCGGGTTTACAAAAAATAAGATAAATGGTAGGCGTGTTTTGGCGAAATTTACATATATCTATGTCGATATTGATAAATTAGAGAGGGGGACATGTTTTTATGATCTTGTATGTTTATATTATAATGAAAGATATGAAATATCGAATTGCAGGGATTCTGGCTATTGTAGTTGTTTTGATCTTGTGTGTCAGTGTTTATGTTGAATATCATGTTTCAAATGAGACCCAAGAACCGGACCCGTCTGCTCAAATCAACCGGTTAGAGTCGGAGCAAAGCGGCATTGTCTCCGTCTCCTCGATAGAAAGTGTACAGATCAGAGACACAGTCTTTGTGGTGGAGGTTGTTGATACAGAAGAAAAACGCACTTTGGGATTATCCGGCAGAGAGTCGCTTTTGCCTGTACACGGCATGCTTTTCGTGTTTGAAGAGCTGGGGCATTATTCTTTTTGGATGAAAGATATGAATTTTGCAATAGATATCATATGGGTAGATGAACATAGGAAAATTGTCTTTATAATGGAACACGTGATGCCAGAGACATATCCGGAGGTATATGTTTCAGAACAGAAGGCGTTATACGTTTTGGAGCTTGTCAGCGGTGTTGTTGAGGTGTCTGGTATGGACGTTGGAGATGAACTGATCTTTTTGGAGTAGAATACTTGCCGAAACATATAAAAGGTTGTATAATATTTATCGGAATTGCATATTGGATAGTTACCCCTCACATGGATTTGCGCAGTTTTCCATACGAAAACAAGTTAGAGTCTCATTCCGGATAAATTTTTCCGAAGATATTAAGAAAAAGACCTGACTTACAAGAGTCATCTTGTGGCACAGATCCATGTGAGGGGAGGAAAGTCCGAACACACGTCCAGCCCTACTTTTAACTTTTGAAGTTCAAAAGTTAAAAGTAGGGCTGGGCAGCAGGGTAGCGGGTAATGCCCGTCTGAGGTAACTCACGAGATGCGAGCAGAGACGCCAAAACCGAAAGGGGATGGCACCCTTTGGGGTGAGTCGATATGGAAACATATCGGGTGAAACGGCAAAATTCTTACTTGTGTGCAAGGTCGTGCCGGTGCACCTCACTTATGGTGAGACGCATCGGAGTGCCGCTAGAGGTGTACAGTGATGTACATCCCAGATAAATGACTATCGTCTAATGTCTTCTTTGAAGGTGTTAGATACAGAATTCGGCTTATAGATATGCAGTTCCAAATAAAAACCCAAGGCGTGTTCCTTGGGTTTTTGTTTGAAAGAGCCCTCTTACCGGAATGACAAAAACTACACAGAGTGAAAAAGTATACTGAATGACAAAATTTCTGAGATTGAGAACAGACTATAAAATAGTGGAAAATAGAGGAAGAACAGAGAATGTGGTACGATTAGTAGCACCGTGGTAGTCAAAATATTACGTTATTTACAAAAAGAGTTTAATGGTCTTCATGAGGCCGCTTTTCTTTTGGGTATTTTTGCGCTTCTTTCGCAAATTATTGCGATAGTTCGAGACCGGCTTTTTGCGGGATATTTCGGCGCGGGGTTGGAATTGGATATATACTATGCCGCTTTCCGTATTCCTGACATAATATTTGTCTCTATTGCCTCGTTTGTTGCAATAACAGTGATCATGCCGTTTTTTATTGAACGGATAGAGAAAGACAAAAAAGACGCACAGCGTTTTATCAATAGTATCTTCACGATCTTTTTTGTTGTTATTGTTCTTGTGAGTATCGCTATGTATTTTTTGATACCATCACTTGTAGAAAAGACGATGGGATTTGATGAAGCGGCTAGGCAACAGGTTGTTTCGTTTGCGCGTATTTTACTTCTTTCGCCGATCTTGCTTGGTATTTCAAATATTTTTGCAAGCATTACTCAAGCATTTAGAAACTTTCTTGTGTATGCGTTGAGTCCGGTAATGTACAATATTGGAATTATTATCGGGCTATTGGTATTCTATCCCGCTTTTGGTTTGGTTGGGCTGATGTATGGTGTTATCTTGGGGGCGTTGCTTCATCTTTGCATACAACTTCCTGTAGTGATAAGTCATGGATTTTTTCCACGATTCTCTATTTCAATACCGTTTCGTGATGTAAAAAATGTTGTCTTTTTGGCACTACCCCGAACACTTGGGCTTTCTGCCCAACAGATAGCATTATTTATTTTGGTCGCTATTGCCTCAACAATGATCGCGGGTTCAGTTGCCGTCTTCCAGTTTGCTTTTAATCTTCAGTCGGTACCGCTTTCGGTGATCGGTGTCAGTTATTCGGTTGCGGCTTTCCCGACACTTGCGCGTCTTTATTCAAAAAATCAGACAAAAAAGTTCGTTCATCAGGTGATAACCGCAATGCGGCACATTATTTTTTGGTCATTGCCGATCCTTGTGTTATTTGTGATCCTTCGGGCACAGATCGTTCGAACGATCTTAGGTGTTGGTGAATTTGACTGGGAGGATACCAGATTGACAGCAGCAATACTTGCAATATTTGCAGTTTCTATTGTCGCGCAAAGTCTTATACTTATTCTTGTTCGCGGGTACTATGCGGCGGGGAAGACTAAAATACCCGTGATAGTAAATGTCTTATCTGCGGGGCTTATTATTATATTGGCATATGTTTTCAATACTATTTTTTCTGAAGTGACATCAATGAGATATTTCTTCGAATCACTTTTGCGTATTGAGGATATACCCGGAAGTAATGTTCTCGCTCTTCCTGCCGCATATTCAGCGGGTATGATCGTAAATATTTTGGTCCTTTGGCGTTTGTTTAAAAGAGATTTTGGGATTAGTCGGTGTGATAGTCTGAGAAAAACATTTAGACACAGTTTGTATAGTGCGTTTATGATGGGTACCGTTGCTTATTATCTCCTTGATATATTTGATGATGTATTTGACCTCAATACTTTTGTTGGTGTCTTTTCACAAGGGCTAATGGCTGGAATTG
Source organism: Minisyncoccota bacterium (assembly GCA_023137615.1). GTDB lineage: Bacteria > Patescibacteriota > Minisyncoccia > Phycocordibacterales > JAGLOS01 > JAGLOS01. The sequence continues at coordinate 27,354 of JAGLOS010000009.1, forward strand.
GGGGAATTGTGTTTGGTATCATACTTCTCAAGGCAATGCGTAATGAAGAGATCGAAGAGATCCAAAAAGTGTTAAAACACAAATTCTGGAGATCAAAAACCATTCTTCCGGATAAAGTTGATCTGACGTAATCGCTTTATAGAGCCCTGTTTTTACAAGACTTTTTCAAAAAATATGATAGTATGGTGATACTGTTATGGTTTTAAATAATATAAGAAACTTTTCTATTATTGCTCACATTGACCACGGCAAATCTACGCTTGCTGATCGCATGTTGGAGATAACCAATACTGTTGAAACTCGGAAGATGAAAGAACAGATACTTGATCAGATGGAACTTGAGCGTGAGAGGGGGATCACTATCAAGATGCAGCCGGTGCGGATGGAGCATGAGAAAGATGGTGAAACATACGAGCTTAATCTTATTGATACACCGGGGCATATTGATTTTTCATATGAGGTCTCTCGCGCTCTGCATGCTGTTGAGGGTTCTATTTTGCTTGTTGATGCAACACAAGGGATACAAGCACAAACACTGACAACATTGAATATGGCTCGCGAGCTTGGGTTGGTGATCATTCCGATACTTTCAAAGGTAGATTCGCCGTTGGCACGAGTTAAAGAAGTGAAAGAGGAGATCGTCGAGCTTATCAAATGTGATCCGAGTGATATTTTAGCAACGTCAGGAAAGACAGGCGAAGGAGTAAGGGAATTACTTGATACCATTGTTGCAAAGATCCCGACACCTAAAGTTGAGTATACCGATACACAAGGGTTGCGTGCATTGATCTTTGATTTTGCATATTCAAGTCACCGAGGGATTATCGTATATGTTCGTATATTTGACGGTATGGTAAAAAAAGGAGATCCATTGCGTTTTATTCAATCAAAAGAAACTTTTCAAGCCCTTGAGGTTGGTACCTTTTCTCCCGGCGAGACACCAAAAGCCGAATTGTTGTCCGGTTCTATAGGATATATTGTAACGGGAATCAAAAAACCGGGTGTTGTGGGTGTGGGAGACACGATCGAGAGACCAAAACACGAATTACCGGCACTTTCCGGGTACAAGGAAGTTCATCCTGTTGTGTGGGCAAGTATTTTTCCCGAAGACGCTGATGATTTTACCGCATTGCGACAGGCGCTTGAACGCTTGCGTCTTTCTGATGCTTCCATATCATTTGAAGAAGAGTCGTCGGGTACTCTCGGACGCGGTTTTCGGTGCGGATTTTTGGGAATGCTTCATTTGGAGATAATTACCGAGCGGCTCAAAAGGGAGTTTGATCTGGAACTGGTGATCACTCTGCCGAGTATTACATATGAGGTGACTGACATGAAAGGAAAGATAGAAACCGTTTATTCTCCGGCACTTTTCCCGGATCATGGACAAACAAAGAGGGTTCAAGAACCGTGGATAGATGGGAAGATCATTATTCCACCGGAATATACAGGGCAGATCATGCAGTTGCTGTATGAACATGAAGCAGAGGTATTTGATACGGAATTGTTCGGTGAAAACAGGACGGCGATCACATTCTTCATGCCTCTTAGGGAATTGATGCGTAATTTTTTTGATGAGCTTAAAAGTGCTTCTTCGGGTTACGGTTCGCTTTCATATGATTTTTTTGAATATCGTGATGCCGATGTGGCTCGACTTGATATACTGGTTGCGGATGAGGTGGTACCCGCATTTGCGCGTGTTGTGTCTCGAAGACGGGTGGAAGAAGAAGCAAAAAAGGCGGTAGAAAAACTTCACGAAGTAATGCCCAGACACATGTTTGTTATGAAAATACAAGCAAAAGCGCTTGGACGTATTCTTTCGTCAAAGACGGTAAAAGCTTTTCGAAAGGATGTGACTGCAAAACTTTACGGTGGTGATATTACAAGAAAACGAAAACTTTTGGAGAAACAAAAGAAAGGAAAAAAGAAAATGAGATCACAGGGAAGGGTGAATATTCCACCGGAAGCATTCATAAAAATGATGAAAAGCTAGGGTTGAGGTTGTAGGTTTTAGCTTGTAGCTTATAGAAGAAAATGCGCTTCGCGCATTTTCTTTGCTAACTCCTAACACCTAAAACCTAAAACCTAAAACAACATTGGTGCGGAATACAATATGACCATACTTACAATGATAAGAACACTGAGTACAGACCAGACGACTTTGATTCTTTTTTTACTTTTTTTATCAAACATAATTAGTTAGATTTATATTGATCAATATTGGTATAGTACGATATTTTCTCACTTTTGTCATGCTTTGTTGTTGGAGTAAGACAGGATATAATGATAATTAAGAGTGTATGCGAAAATTTTTTAATAAAAAACAAAAAAAGAGACAGGTGCAAAAAGTGTTATTTTCTTTGCCAATGTTT